>DAIRFU010000844.1:0-2773 GCA_036794935.1 Kofleriaceae bacterium
CCACGAGCATGAGGCGGGTGGTCGCGCTCATTGGATGGCTCCCGGCGCCGCCAGCTCGGGTTCGGTCAGCTTCAAGGTGCGCCGAGTCTCGGGCGACAGCACGACGCCAGTGACTCGTGGCTTGCCGACGATGTACTTCGAGGCGTAGGCACGCAAATCCTCCGGTGTCTGGCGAGCCATCGTGTCCACGTAGCCGAAGAAATAGTCGAGTCCCGTCACGGCCCACCAGAACGCCAGCTGATGGGAGAAGCCCGAGGCGCGCTCGAGGCTCTCCATCGAGCCGACGATCCGTGTCCGCTTCACGCCGTCCACCGCCTCCTTCGTGATGTAGCCCGGCTTCACCACTTCGGCGAGCTCGCTTTCGAGTGCGGCGAGCGCCGGACGCAGCTTGTCGGGCGCCACCTCGCCGCTGATCGTGATCGGGCCGACGTTGTTGAGCGTGTAGTAGTTCACGATCATCGACTGCCAGAGGCCACTGTCGACGAGCTTTCGTTGAAAGCGCGAGCCGGGCTGGTTGAGCACGTCCGAGAACACGTCGGCCGCATAGGTGGCGGCGACGTCGGCGTGCGCGCCCGGACCGTCCCACTGGATCACGGCGATCACCGTGTTGACCGGTTGCTCGACCACGACCCCCTTGTTCTGCGTCAGTGGCGGTACCGGCGGGATGGGATCTGCCGCGAACGGATCGGGGGCGCGCGACCAGTCGGCGAAGTATTTCCCGACGATCGCGAACGTGCGCGCCGCGTCGATGTCGCCCGTCACGATCAGCGCCGTGTTGTTCGGCACGTAGTACTTCCGCTGGATCGTGCGCATCTGCTCCGGCGTCGTCTTCAGGATGACGTCGCGCTCACCGAGCGGATTCTTCCGGCTCCACGCGCTTCCCCACAGCGCCTTGCCCGTCGCGGTGTTCAGTGCGTAGAACGGGTCCGACTCGATGCGGTCGTACTCGCCGATCACTACTGCACGCTCCCGATCGAGCTCCTCGCGCAGGAAGAGTGGTGTGCGCAGCGCGCTTGCGAGCAGCGCCACCGCAGGCTCGGTGCTGTCCGATGGAACCGTCAGGTAGTAATTGACGAGCTCCTCGCGCGTTTGCGCATTGAACACCGCGCCGAGCTCCGACGCGCGCGCGACGAACGCATCCGGCTCCGGGTACGAGCGATTCGCCTTGAAGAACATGTGCTCGTAGAGGTGCGACAATCCCTCGTACGTCGGCGACTGCGTGAACGAGCCGTTCCGCACGACGGCTTCGATCGTCGTCAGCGGCACACCGTGATTCTCGACCGCGATGATCTCGAGTCCGTTCGGAAGCGTGTCGCGACGGATTCGTCGCTCGAGCTCGGCGCGCTGCGCCGACAAGGGCCACGAGGCGACGAGCGCGAGCAACAGCGCAATGACGAGTGGCACGCGACGGCGGGACGCCCGCGGTGGCGAAGGTACGACGCTCATGATTTCTTTCTCTGGCCCATGTCAACGCTTCCCTCTGAGTCGTCCGCGGCACGCGCCGCGGCGGTCGATCCTGCTGCGCTCGAGCGCGTCGCCGCCTCGCTCGCCGGTCCTCGATTGAAGCGGCACGAGCCGCTGGCTTCCTACACCACCTTCCGGATCGGCGGTCCGGCCGATCTGTTCTTCGAGGCCGATTCCGCCGACGCGCTCGCCGACGCCATCCTAACCGCGCGCGAGGCCCAGGTTCCGTATTTCGTCCTCGGCCTCGGAGCCAACATCCTCGTCGCCGACAAGGGCGTACGCGGGCTCGTGATTCGAAACGTCGCATCGCATTTCAATTTCGACGACGACGGACTGCTCTGGGTCGAGAGCGGCGCCGTGATGCAGAAGATCATTCCCGAAGCGGTGCGCCGCGGGTGGTCCGGTCTCGAGCACTACGTCGGGATCCCGAGCACGGTTGGTGGAGCGATCTGGCAGAATCTGCATTTCCTGTCGCCCGCGCCGGAGCGCGAGCGCACGATGTTCATCGCTGAGGTCTTCCGGTCCGCCGAGCTTCTCACGGAGGAGAGCACGCGCCGGACCGTCGACGCGGCGTACATGGGATTCGGGTACGACGATACGATCCTGCATCACCGCCGAGACGTCGTGCTGTCGGCGACCTTTCAGCTCGAGCGGAAGGACCCGGCCGTGATGCATCGCATCATGCAGGAGAACCTCAGTTGGCGTGGCGCTCGGCATCCCTGGTTGGACTGGCACCCGAGCGCCGGCTCGATCTTCAAGAAGATCGAGGGGATCGGCGCCGGCCGTCTTGTCGATCAGTGCGGTCTCAAAGGCCATCGCGTCGGCGACGCGCAGATTTCGCACATCCACGCCAACATCATGGTCAACCTCGGTCACGCGACGGCCGCCGACGTGATCGCGCTCATTCTCCACGCCCAGACCGCCGTGCGCGAAGCTCACGGGCACATGCTCGAGCCCGAGATCGGTTTCATCGGCGAATTCTGAGCGGATCCGGTCAGGCCGGCTTGCGGTCGTCGGGTGGGACGAAGTTGGACAGGAACTGACGCTCCTGGGGTGTGAGGCTCGCCAGCCCGGACGCACTGATCTTGTCCAGGATGCGATCCACCTCCTCGCGGTTGACGGAGTGAATGCTTCCGCGGTCGACGTTGCGCCAGTTGCCGAGCGCCGACTCGGCGACGCGTGGCGTCGCCGCCTGCTTGAATCGCCGCGCGCCCTGGCGTCGCTCGAGGAAGAGCAGGTAGAGCAGGGCGCCGGCAAACCCGCCCAGATGGGCCACGTTGGCAATGCCCAGCTTCCCGAATCCGTTGAA
>DAIRFU010000226.1:0-10054 GCA_036794935.1 Kofleriaceae bacterium
GAACACGACGCCGGGCAGCGATGCGCCCGCGTGGGATTCCCACACGCAGTTGGTGGTATCCGCGATCCCGCCGCTGCCCGCCCATACCGTGAGGTCGTCGACACTTGCGTTGTTGATGAGGCCGGTGCCGTTCGCGCCGGTCATCGTGGCGCCCGTGTCGATCGTCGTACGAGTCGTCGCCGCGGCCTCGAAGTAGAAGTCATTGCTGGATTGCGGCACGCCCTTGAACGTGATCTGCACGCCCGGCTGAAGCTCGGAGGCGTCTCCAACCCCTTCCTTGTGTGCGCGGAAGACGAGCGCGTAGATCCCGGTGTTCAGCAGGTTATTGCCCCATGCCGCCGCGGTGGACGGCTTCACGATGAACGCGTCGAAGTCCTTCGTCGCGGTCATCGGGCCGGTCGGCTCCGCCACGGCCGCGGTCACCGTGACGCCGTCCGGCCCCATCCCGGCGGCATCATCGACGCCGAGGCCGACGAACGGACCGGCGCTCTGGGTCTCGATGTTCTTCAGCCTGTAGCGCCCGCAGTCATCGATGTACACCTCCTCGACCGGCAGAGGCCCTCCCATGCCGTGCGCGAAGTCGAAGGCGTTGTAGGCGCCGATCGACAGCGCACATGGTCCGCTCGAGGCGGGGGCCGACGAGTCGCACATTTGGCCCGTGGCGCCGGCAGCGGCAAACGGCAGGCCGGTCTCGAAGTCGTAGAGCTGCCCGCAAATCGTCTGCTTCGTGGAGCCGGTCGGCGTCGGGCAGGCCAGCTTCGAATCGCAGCCCGACGGACCTCCCATGCCGATGCACGTGGTGACCCCGGTCTCGGGATCGGTATCGGGCGATGTCGTGTTCGGATCGCACTCGGTCGGCGGGAACATCGGCACGCACTGATCGCCCTGCAGCTCGGTGAACGGGCCGCACTTCGCCTCGTCCGTCGCCTTGTCGCCGGGCTCGCAGATCCCGTCGCGTTCGACGGTACCGTCGGCGCACTCGATGGTCTTGCAGCCGGTGGCGGTCAGCGCTGCGATGAGACTGAGCAAGATGGTGTAGTCGCGCATCGGAGCTCCTAGAAGTGGACCGAGTCCTGGTCGATGTCGGCGAAGATCGCGAGCTCCGCGGTCACCGCAGGCGTCTCGAAGTTAGCGAGGTGGACGCGGATCACGCCGCGCGTCGGGCTCTCGGGCCGGCCGAACAGGAACAGCTGGCCGACGTCCGTCTGATCCTCGACGGGCACGCTCGCCGGGTAATCCGGGTTGCCGTCGCCGTCGGCGTCATCGTACTGCCAGTAGATCGCGTAGCCGTCGAAGTCGGTGAGCCCCTCGTCGACGAAGAACGCGGCGCCGCCGATCGGCGCGGTGTTCACCGGGTTCACACCGACGACCATGCCGCGCGTCGTGCCGTTGAGGGGCGAGGTGAGCACGCGGTCGGTGCCCTCGAACAGCGCCGGATCCGCGTCCCAGGCGGCCTGGCACGCGTCGAGGCGGCGCTGGTTCGCGGCAGGCTCGACGCAGTCCGGCGGCGGAATGCCGTTCGGATCGGTGCAGCTCGCGGCGACGGCTCCATACATGCCGGACGAGACTGACGAGATCACCTTCGGGCCCCCGTTGCCCGCCAGCAGCCCGACGTTGGTCTGGCGCTGGATCGCGGTCGCGACGTCGATCTTCTGCTGCTCGGTCGCGCCGGCCGGCGGCATCGCGACGTCGGTGAAGCCGTTGCGCTTCATGATCTCGTCCGCGTACTGGCTGACGTGCAGACCGGGGATCGGGACGTGCTCGCCAATGTCGATGTAGCAAGGCGAGTCGAGATCGACGACGCGGTGGATCTCGAACTGCTGCACGGCGAACAGCCGGCCGACCGTCATCCCGCCCTCGTCCATCGACTCGTCGAACGCATAGAGCGTGAAGTGGATGTTGCTCGGCATCTCGTCGCCGCCCGCGGCTCGATAGTCCGACGCCTGCACCGGCGTGGGCGGCGCGAAGTCGATCTCGATCTCCGACCCTTGGAACTCGTCGATACAACCGGCGAGCGTGAACAGAGCTATGGCTAGTGTGCGCACGAACCCCCGCCCGATATGTTAGCCGGGCCTGTCGCCCGAAGTCTAGAATCGACGGGCAGCTGCTAGCTCGAACGTGATCAAGCTGCCGATGTAGTCGCCCGGGGCCTTGTTCTGGAGCGCCGGGACGCCCATCACGTCGCCGGCGTTGTTGGGTACCGTACGGGTAGCCGGGATGATGCCGTCCGCGGCGAGGTCGAAGCGCCAGCCGGCGGCGTGGAGGCTGGCGCCGAGCGACACGCCGAACTTGTGCGAATCGGAGTACTGTCGCTCGAGCGAGATGTCCGGCACCGCCGGCGAGTCATAATAGGTGCCGGCGCGGAGCTGCACCCCGCGCGAGACGGCGTACTCACCGCCGAGCCGCGCCGACCAGTTGTCGTGCCAGTACTCGGCATAACTCTGATCGGGCAGCTCTCCGTTCGGAAAGACGACCTCGATCCTGTCGGTCTGCGACCACTGGGACCAGTCGAGCTCGGTCGCCAGCTTCCAGCGCGGGGTCGCCTGCCAGCCGAGGCCGAGTGCGGCCTGCTGGGGCCAGTTCTGCTCGTGGCTGACGTCGGGACGGCTGATCAAGCCTCCCTGGTCGACCGTGCCGCTGCCGGTCGTCGCGATCCGCAGCGGTGACCGCCACGTCACGCCGATGCGTACGGTCTCGGTCGGCCGGAACAGCGCGCCCACCGTCATGCCGACGCCGACGCCGCTCGCCGACAGATCGGCGTCGAACGGATTCTGCGTCGCCTCGATGTGGAAGAAGCCGAGGCCGAACCGGGCCGCCGCACCGATGCTGAACCTGTCGCTGACGTGCAACGACGCACCGCCGTTGATCTCGATGCAGAGATCCTGCGTCGCGTCGAGCGCCGGCATGCCCGTCTTCTCGTAGCTGACCTGGCCACCGAACGTTTTCCACACGCCGAACCCGAACGTGAACCGCGATGGCTCGTCCTGATAATTGAAGCGGCCGACCACGCCGAGCGTCGGGACGGGTGCCGCGATCAACGTGCTCTGCGGCTCGCCCTCGGTCCCGTCGGGCAACGTCGGCGTGTACCGGCGCGGGCCGAGCACGACCTCGGCACCAAGCATCACGTGCGGATCGACCGCATCGAGCGCGCCTGGGTTGAACCAGATCGCGGTCGCGTCGTCGACCCACGCGGCCCACGCGCCGCCCATACCGACGCCGCGCGCCGAGATCCCGTTCGGGCGAACCGTACCGCCGGCCCGGGCGGTGCCGGCGAGGAGCAGCAGCGCGAGCGCGCTTGTTTCGTACCTCATGGCGCGTCGACTCCGGCGTCGGTCAGCTTGACCTCGCAGCGATGCGTCTCCTGGTTGCAAACTTCGCCCTGAGCGCGAAAGCAGTCCGAGCTCGACATGCACGCATCGTCCGGCGGATCATCGTCGAACAAGGTGCACGCACCGGCCGGTACGAGCGCGAGCGCGAGTACGAGCAGCCATCTCACCACGTGACCTCCTTCGCGAAGATCGCACCGCCCTCGACGGGCGCGATCGCGAATGGCGGCGGGACGTCGCGACGCTCGCGAGCACCTCTATAGAGGAAGTACGCGCCGACGCCCGACGTGATGAGACCGGTGACGTACAGCGCGTTCGAGATCACCGCCCAGCGCGCGTGGCGGTCGCGCGCGTCCTGGAGATCCTCGCGCGTCCGCACCGGCGCGATCGGAGCGGTCTCCGCGAGTGGCCGCGTCGGATCGCGAGAGCTCTCGATACGTACGATATCGCGCGCCTCGTTGGCTGCATCGCGCGCCATCAGCGCGGCCACGAACCCACCGGCGAGCACGGCGCCACCGGCGCCCAGCACGTAGTAGCCCGTGTGCTCGGTGCTGCGGCGCCGCCCGCTATCCACGAAGACGGGGGTCACGGTCGTCTTCTGGCCGGCCGAGATCCGCACGCGCCGGCGCCACGGATCCTTGCCTGGCTTCGCGAGCTCGATCACGTGCGTCCCGGGATCGAGCTCGATGCGCTCGGCCGTCTGCGGCGTCACCGCGCCGTCGATCGTGATCGCGCCGCTCTGCGGCGGCACGATCAGGTAGCCGACCGTGATCTCCTTGGGCTTGACCTCGAGCCCGATGCCGGTGTTCGCGGTCGGATCGGGCTCGAGCTCGACGATGATGTCGGTGACGATCCCGGCGAGCGCGGTGACCGTCGTCTGCCGTCGCTTCCAGCCCGGCTTCTCGATCGCGACGTCGAGCTCGCCGGCGGCGATCGGACGCGGTGCGAGTGGAGTACCGCCGTACGTGAGCCCGTTGATCTTGACCGTCGCGCCCGGCACGTTCGTCGTCACCGCGATCGCCGCGCTCTCGCCGAGCTCGTCACGGTACGGCGCGCGCCCCGCCGACACGCGGCAGCTCTCGTACAGCTTCTTCGTATCCGCGGCCTCGGTCGAGGTGGGCTTGAGCACGAGCGCCTCGTGGGCACTACCGATGCAGTCGGCCCACCGACCCTGCGCCTGCGCGACGGCCGCGAGGAAACGATGCGGGCCCGGCAGCTTCGGATCGAGAGCGCGTGCCTTCTCGAGGTGCGTGCGGGCCTCGTCGAGCTTGCCTAGCCGATAGGCGTCGATGCCGGCGTCGAACTGTTGCTTCAGCTCGGCAGGCTGCGCGAACGCCAGATGCGGGACGAGCAACAGTGCACCCCAGGCGCATCTCATTCGCGCATACGTTATCACCGCCGTGGCCAAAACACGAAACGCGAGCGAGCGCGCGTTCGATCGATCACGTCGTCGGACTGTGTGTGCTCAGTCGCGATACTCGCCGCGCAGCATCGACAGCGCGATCACGCACACGATCTGCAGGCCCGGGATGATCATCGCGTACCACAGGCCGATGCCGAGGAGCGCGCGTACCTTCGGCGCGCCGAAGAAGCAAACCGCGGCGAACACCGCGACGACGGCGATCAAAAACGACCACGCACTGCGCGAGCGCTGCAGCGACTTCCAGGTCAGCACCGGCAGCATGCCGCCGACGACGAGCATGGTCATGCCCATCACCGGTGGCAGGCCCTTCGAGAGGGCCGCGATGCCGCCGACCAGCGACGCGATGCCCATCGCCGCGGCGAGCCCGTGACCGATCAGGCGCGGCGCGACGGCCGCGGCGTATGCCATGCCGGCGACCACGAGCGAGAGCAGGCCGAATGCGAGCCGGATGCTATCGACCGAGACCATCTCGACCGGCTTGCCGGTCATGTACCAACCCGACGCGAACCAGAACATCGAGTTGAACGCGAGCACGACGCCTGCGATGGCGCCGGCCATCTGCAGTCGCTGCTTGAACGGGGTGGTAACGACGTCGGCCATGGCGGCTTAGCGTAGCTTACTTCTTGCGCTTGAAGAGGGAGCCCCAGAATCCGCGCGGCTTCTCGCCGTCCGGCTCGATGGTTACCATCGGCTCGTCATCCTTATTCCCGTTCGCGCTGGCGCCGGCGAGGGGGGCCATGGTCTCGGTGGGCGTCTCGGGGAGCTGGCCGGTCGGCGCGCGATGTAGGTACCCCGGGATGCCGGCACCGAAAGACACGCCCGGCTCGGCCTCGAGGGCCATCTGGGTGTCCTCGAGCTCCTTCTGGTACTCGCGGCGGAACAGCTGGCGGATGAATTGTCGCAGCTCCTTCGGATCGAAGCGGTACCCCGCGATCAGGGCATCGAGGTCGGCGGCGAGCTGCGCGGCGGACTGGTAGCGATCGGCGACGTCGCGGGCGAGCGCCTTGAACACGATCGCGTCGAGCTCCGGCGTGACACGGCGGTTGAAGTTCGACGGCGGCGGCACCTCGGCCTTGCGCACCTTCTCCATCAGCGCGAACTCGGTGTCGCCGCGAAACAGCTTCTCGGTCGTCAGCATCTCGTGGAGGATGATGCCGGCGGAGAACACGTCGGTGCGCGCGTCGAGCGGCATGCCGCGGATCTGCTCCGGGGACATGTAGCTGAACTTGCCCTTGAGGATGCCGATCTCGCTCGTGAACTTCATCAGCGCCTGGGCGATGCCGAAGTCGAGCAGCTTGACGTCACCGTCGTAGCTCATCCGCACGTTCGACGGCGACACGTCGCGGTTGACGATATTGAGCGGCCGACCGTCGGGACCCTGTAGCGTGTGCGCGAAGTGCAGGCCCTCGGCGATGCGCGCCGCGATGTAGACGGCGTGCGGGACCGGGATGCGCTGCTGGGTCTCCTGGCAGCGCCGCAAGACCTGCGTCAGGTCGCGGCCGCCGATGTACTCCATCGCGATGTAGTGACGCCCGTCGTACTGCCCGATCTCGAGCGTCTCGACGATGCAGCGGTTCTTCAACATCATCGCGAGCTTTCCTTCGCGATGGAACATGTCGATGAAGCGCGCCTCGCGCGCGAGCTGCGGCCGCATCACCTTGACGGCGAAGAGATGCTTGTCGCCCGTCGCGATGCGCGCGCGATACACCTCGGCCATACCGCCCCGCGCGATCAGGCCGAGCAGGTAATACTTCCCGAACGGCACCGGATCATTCGGCGCACCAGCGGACAACTTCCCTTCCTGTGACGGCCGCTCTGAGACCACGGCGCGGCGACCTTACCACTGCACCACGAGCTTTTGTCCTGGCTCGATCTGCACGGAGCGTTCTTCCGTGCGTACCCCGGAATCGTCCTTCAAGACCATCTTGAGCCGGTGGCCGTCGGCGGGGACCGCGACGCCGACCTCCGGTGAGGTGATCCCGAGATCGACCATGGTGCCCGGCGTCTTGGGGTTTTCGAGCGCGATGCGCCCGAATGGCCGCTCCAGCTTGTTGACAATGATCGCCCACTGAAAGCTCATCGTCGCCGGCTTGCCGGCTTCGACGGCCGTGTACTCGAAGAGCGCCATCTCGTACTTCGGGTTGAAGCACAGTCCTTTGTACGTGCCAGGCGCGACTAACAACCCCTTCTCGGGGAGCTTGCCGGTGATGCGCTGGCGATTCACCCACAGCTCGGCGCACGGCATGCTCGACGAGATGACGAGCGTGCCGAGGACATCCTTCTCGCGCGCGAGCTCGCTGCGGACGATATCCGCGTTCGAGCCGAACGGGCGCTGCAACAGGTACCGGCGATAGAACTCGCGCTTGCGCTCGCCCTCGCCGAGCTTGTCGTACGTCGAGCCAAGCTCGCGCAAGAAGCCCGGCAGCTCCGGCGCGAGCGCATAGCCCATGTGGAAGTAGACGAGCGCGTCGCCGTAGTGGCCGGCCTTGTACGCGGAGCGGCCGAGCTTGAAGGCCTGGTTCGCTTCCTTGGCCAGCTCGGTCAGCGCCAGCTTCTCGGCGAACGGATCGGGCGACGACGCGAGACGCGTCGCCTCGGCGGCAGCCACCGCCTTCTCCTTGCTGTCGGTGGTCGCCGCCGCGAATGCGGACCACGCCTCGGCGGCCTCGTCGTTCTGACCGGCGAGCGTCCACAGCTTCGCGAGCTGCTTCGCCTCCGCGCTCGCGGGGCCGCGCGCGACGACGAGCGCCTGATACAGCGGGATCGCCTTCGCCCACGCGCGGTCCTTGACCGCTTTCTCCGCCGGCTTGACGAGGAACTTCGAGAGATCGACCCTCGACTTCTTGGTCTTCGCCGTCTGATAGAGGTCACTCGCGGGCTCGGACTGCTTCGCCTCGTCGGCCGCCACGACGGGTGCAACTGATAGGAGCGCGACCAGGGACGTCGCACGCAGGGCCCACCTCACGAAATTAGCGTAACCGGTCGTCGTCGAGGACACGAGTTCATAGACGTAAAGATCTGCTGAGAGATTCTCTCGACGTGAACGTGCTGACCGCACGCACCTTGGATGTGTGCGCACGACCTCCAAAGTAGCGCGGCCCACGACGATTACGGGAACCGCCAAAAGCGTTTATCAACAATGGTTTACATCGAGAGAACGCGTGGTAGTTTGATCAGAGTTGCACGTCGTCATCCTCGAACGTAACAAGCTCGTCGGGCGCAAGGTCGCCCGGCTGTTCCTTTCGGTGGGCGCGACCGCCGTCACGGTGGAAGAGCCCAAGCTCGTCGCTTCGGTGATCGAGGACGCGGATGTGCTGTGCGCGGACTCGTTCGACGGCGACTTCGTGGCCGAGCAGGTGCGTTCAAATCCTCGCCTGCGCGGCATCTTGTGGACCGCCGAACCGCTGCGCCGCTCGCTCAAGTTTCTCGTCGAGACGAGGGCGATCGATCACGTGCTCGGCCGTCGCGACTTCGAGTCGCCGCCACGCGCGTGGGAGATCGTGATGGTCGCGCGCCGACTCGCGGGCGTGTCGCCGGCACCACTCTCGGGGTACCTCGACTGGGGCTTCACGGCGCTCGATGTCGAGGTGCGCACGACGAGCGATCGCGACACCGCGGTCGCGCAGATCCAGGAGTTCGTCGCAGCGCTGCAGCTGCCGAAGCGCGTCGCCGAGATGTTTGGCGAGCTCGGCCACGAGCTGCTGATGAACGCGATGTACGATGCACCGATCGATGCACAGGGGCGCCCGAAGTACGCAGGCGACCGCAAGGCAGACATCCGGCTCGCGGATCACGAACGGCCGGCCGTCCGGGTCGCCACCGATGGCTCGCGTCTCGTGCTGCAAGTCCGCGATCCGTTCGGCCGGCTCGAGCGGCGTCACGTCTTCGACGGGCTCGCGCGCGGGCTCGCCGGCGGCGAGATGGATCAATCACACGGCGGCGCGGGGCTGGGCATGATGGTTTGCCATAACTCGTCCTCGGCAATGTTCTTCGATGTCGTGCACGGCACCTCGACAGAGGTCACCGCCATGTTCGATCTCGACATGAACTTGCGCGAGCTCCGCACGCAGGCGAAGTCCCTGCACTTCTGGAGCGCATGATGGAAGCTGCACGTAAACCGCAACCCAACGCCGCGCCCAACGGCTCCGGCCCGGTCGCGCCACCCCCCGGCGAGCCGCCGGCGACGAAGCTGACGATCGAGAAGTTCGCCGATGCCGGCATCGCGTGCCTCAAGTTCAGCGGCACGATCGACGAGTCGTTCGAGGGCAAGAAGATCGCGCGCTCGATCCAGGCCGAGACCCTGGTGCTCGATCTCGGCGGCGTCAAGAAGATCTCCTCGTTCGGTATTCGCGAGTGGGTCGACTTCGCGACCGCAGCGGTCAAGCAGGTCAAGCAGATGATCTTGATCGAGTGCGCGCCGAAGGTCGTCGACCAGCTCAACATGGTCGCGAACTTCGCGGGCGGCGGTCGGGTGTTCAGCTTCTACGCGCCGTTCCGCTGCGACTACTGCGATTCGGAGCAGCGCACCTTGCTCGAGGTGAGCAAGGACTTCGAGGCGATCAAGTCGATGAAGCTCGGCGATCGCCCGTGCCCCTCCTGCAAGGAGAGCATGTACTTCGACGAGGACGGGTCGACGTACTTCTCGTACATCCTGAGCCAGGGCACGTTCGAGCTCGACGCCGACGTGATCGGCTTCCTCGCGGCCAAGCTCGATTATCGGGTCGGCACCATCGACCAGAAGGTTCACGTCGACAAGCTCATCGAGGGCCGGGTCACGTACCTGCGCCTCGCGGGCGACCTCAACAACACGTTCCCGCGCGAGAAGCTCGCCGAGGGCCTCGAAGGCACGGTCATCATCGACGTCACCAACGTGCCGCGCGTCGAGCCGGCAGGTGCCGCGGAGTGGCGAGGCTTCACGCAGATGGTGGCGCCGCTCGTCGAGCAGCTCTATCTGGTCGGGGTCCAGCCGGCGTTCCTCGAGAAGCTCTGCGACAAGGAAGGTCTCGGCGCGAAGGGCGTCGTGGTCGACATGACGCTGCCGTACACGTGCAACGCGTGCGGTTCCGCGAGCCACCAATCGATCGACGTCGCGAAGCACCACGACGTGCTCAAGTTCGCGACCGCGCCAGACGTCCACTGCCCGTCCTGCAAGGCGGCGATGCATTGCACGGCGAGCGAGCAGGCGATGACGGTCCTGCCCGACCTGCCGAAGCCGGCGCTCGCGAAGGATCTCGAGCGCCAGATCGGCATGCTCAAGGCGCGCAAGTTCGAGAAGCGCGCGACCACTGGCCTCGCGACCCTGCCG
>DAIRFU010000845.1:0-2767 GCA_036794935.1 Kofleriaceae bacterium
CCGGCCACAGACGTCACAGCGACCCTCGCGTTCTGCTGACCTTGCGCGCCAGCAGTAAGCCGCGTGTTTCAACCCGGATCGTCACCGAGCGATCGCCGCCATGCCGCCAGAGCCGATCAGGAACAAGCAGAACCGCATGTCGCGACACGCGGCCCCGCCGCCAGCCACGCCCAAGATTGGATGAAGTGGCTGGCCTCCTCGAGCACGCGGTGGCGAACATCGTCCCGCAATCGAAAAACTCGTTCGCGCAGCAGGGCGCAACAGGAGGCCAGCCGTGCAGCATAGCGATGGGGAGGTCTGTGCTCGACGCGACGGCCACTTCATGGTCGTGGGCGCGACTTCGGCGCAGCCCGTTTCGTGATCCCAGCAGGAATCGAACCTGCGGCCTACGGTTTAGGAAACCGTCGCTCTATCCGACTGAGCTATGGGATCGGAACCGTTGCCTACTTAGCACGTCTGGGCCCCCGATCCGAGTGCGCCGCGGCGACGGCCCTACATGTCGACAAAGCACGCCGAAACAATCTTCGCCGAGACTGGCACTATGGATGACGCAACGGCCGCGCGATCCGCGCGGTGGGAGGAGCCATGTCGTCCATTGCCACGCGCTCGCTGTTCGTCATCACGCTCGCACTCGCGCTGGGTTCGGGGCGGCCTGCGGCTGCCGCCGATCGCACGTTCGACGCGGGCAGCCTGATCATCCCGATGGACCTGTCGTACCAGTCGAGGGGCATGTTCCAGGCGTATGGCCTGATCTACCAGCTGATGCGACAGGGCGTGCACGTCCACTGGGTGATCGATCCGGACAAGACGTGGCACGCGAGCGCGTGTAACGACGCGATGGATCCGTGCGCATGGGACTGCGACGTCGACGGCTCCGGGGTGAAGTGCGCGTACCCGACAGCGAGCCCCGACTTCACCGCGACGGTGAAGTGGGTCTGGGACGACACCGGTGGCGCGGCGCGCGATGCGGCACTCGGTGCACACGCGTATCGCGGCGGCCCATTCGTGATCGACGCGGCGGATCACGATGCAGCACTCGCGATGATCGACGCATGGAACGACAAGACGAAGTGGGCTGCGAATCCGTGGGCGACGCGCAGCGTCTTCAACGTCGTGACCGTCCACGAGGCGACCGCCCCGTTCTCCGCCAATTCGGCGCGCGAGATGATCGCCGCGCCGACGATCGCGGTGTTCGCGGATGGGAACGAGACGATCGCGACCGGCTACTTGCGTGCAGCGGGCATCCCGCAGTCGAACGGCATGGAGTTTCCAACCGCCAAGTGCGGCGCGAGCAACTGCGGCCCGAGCACGACGAACCCGGACATGCTGACCGAGGAGGCGATCGCCGGCGACCTCGGGACCTGTGATCAGCCAAACCTCGATCACCAGAACGGTGCGCTGTTCAAGGCCGACGGAACGCCCGCGTACTGCCAGATCATGTCGATGCACTGGGGCGTCAACGAGCGTGAGCGCGTGGAGTGCGACGGCGGGAACTGCCCCGCGACGCAGGCCGAGTGCACCGGCCAGCAGTTCACGTTCAACGGCCACGAGGTGGTCGCCGAGGTGCGCGCGTTTCTCGCCTACTCCACGCACTTCTTCGCCGAATGCCAGGCGGTGAACGCGTACGAGAACCTGGTGCCGAACCCGGATTGGCCGTACCTCGACGACGCGGGGCGCGACGGCCACTTCTTGACCACGACGGGCACGCCGCCGGCATGCCCATGCACGAACACCAGCTACGAGTGCGTGCAGGACGACACGATGTGCGGCGCAGGACAGTCATGCTGCCTGCCGAAGCCCGCGACCTGGCAGAACCTGCCGGGCTACGAGGTCGCGACCCAGCCGGCCTCGAACACGGTCCAGGTGCTGCGCCCGGACGTCCCCTACAACCAGCTCGACGGCATGTTCGGGACGACGGGCGGCAGCGAGCCCGCGTACAACCTGAGCAGCTACCTCGGTACGACGTACAAGAATAACCGCCAGGTCACGCTGCTCACCGGGCCGAACGGCCCCGGCGATCAGGACCTGTGGATGAGCGGGTATCTCGACGGCTGCGGCGACATCATCCTCAAGCCCGGCACGAGGGCGAACGGCTGCGAGGGCAAGATCAGCTATCTCGGCGGCCATCAATACTCGACGCAGGTCCCGGTGACCTCGGGGTCGCAGAGCCAGGGTACGCGGCTCTTCCTCAACGCGTTGTTCGAGGCGCAGTGCACGACCGGCGGTGGCGGCGGGGGCGGCGGCACGGATACGGATGGCGACGGCGTCGACGATGCGAGCGATCCATTTCCCGACGATCCGACCATGTGCGGCGACGCCGACAGCGACGGCTGCGACGACTGCGCGAGCGGCACGTACGATCCGAGCAATGACTGCGACATCGGAGACGACGGTGGCGGCTCGTCGAGCGGCTGCTGCGAGACCGGTGGCGACAGCCGGCAGGCGCTGCTCGCGCTCCTCGTCGGGGCCGTGTTGCTGCGCCCGCGCCGCCGCCGGCGCACGCGCTAGCCGGCGGGCCTGCGGCGGATCTTGCAACGCGCGGCGCTGATGCGGCTGGTCGGGATCGTCCTCGTGCTCGCGAGCTGCGGCGAGCCGAAGCTCGTGATGATGCCGCTGCCGCCGCTCGCGGAGCCGCAACCGCGCACGCCGCTGGCCGAGCTGGCCGTCGCCGAGGTCGGTTTCGCGCCGGGCGAACACTTCATCTGGGACGTTCAGGCCCGCGGGTTCTCGATCGGCCGCGTCGAGCTGGTGGCCGGCGAGCACGAGA
>DAIRFU010000846.1:0-2764 GCA_036794935.1 Kofleriaceae bacterium
CGCGCAGCGTCAGCGACAGCGGCGCGTGGCGCAGGTACGCGAGTGCCCAGCGCAGGACATCATCATCGCTCGGCGCGTGCGCCCCGGTCTCGGGGGCGGTCGGCACAACCTTCAGCATCAGCCGCAGGGATACCCGATCGCTGCAGGCGGATCCACCTCCCGGCTGCGAACGTCCGTCAAGGCGACGAGCTGGCGCTACCTCGCCTCGGCGAGCTTCGCCACCTTCGCGGGCTCCTCGCTCTGCGCCGGCAGGATGACGACGTAGCTGGCCGGCCCGCGTTGCCAGATGATCACTCGATCCGGCGACGCCCGGCCGAGCAGCGGGAACCACGGCTCGCCGCGGATCATGGCCATCGTGGCGACGACCTCGGGCACGACCAGATCGATCTCGAGCACGCGACCGCCGAGCTCGCGCGCGAGCGGCCGCGCGTACGACAGCGACTCGAGTGGCCAGCGCGGGTAAAGATCGTTGTGCAGCGCGCCGCCGTACACGATCACGGCGCGGTCGGCGGCGACCAGCGCGCGGGTGGTCTCGACGAGCTTGTCGGTGATCAGCTCGAGCAACAGCAGGAAGTTGACGTGACCACTGGCGTCGACGACCGCGTCGTACTCGATGCACGTCAGCGGCAACGTGTGCGTCTGCAGGTGCAGGCGCTTGCTGCGATCGATCAGGCGCAGCACCTGCATCTGCGTCGCCGTGCCGCGCCGGGTCGCCGCGATCACCTGATCGCGCGCGGTGCCCCAGCAGCTCGCGTCCAGCCACGCCTCGACGACGAGATGATCGGCGTGCGGCTCGAGCAGGCCGATGATCTCGCGCGTGAAGTGGGCGAGCGGCGACGTCGCCGCGATCGCGTTGCGCGTCTGGTGGTACTCGCCGATCGCGTAGACGAGCGGGCGCGGGTTCTCCGCGAGGATCAGCGCGATCGCGGCCGTGGTGGTCGCCACCTCGCGATGCGAGTGCGGCACCTCGCGGATCGGATCGAACCGGCGGCAGGCCGAGCCGGCCACGAGCGCCACGACCGCCACGAGCAGCACAGCGCGCATGTCGACTCGACACGCCGCGCCCCTGCCGGGTTGCAGCTCAGGCGCCGCCGGTCCCGGGGTGCGTCGTCGTCCGCGTCGTCTCGATGCGGCTCGGAACGATGCGGGTCCACGGCGGGGTCAGCACCTCGAACACGCCGTGGCTGATCTTGCGGAGCGTCGAGCCGCGCGACAGCACGTGATCGAACAGGCCCTGGACGTTGAACGTGACGCCGAGGAACAGCGTCTGGCGCCGCGTGACCTCGGCCTCCTGCTCCATCAGCAGTGTCGGCGGCGGCTTGTAGTTCCGCGTCTCGAAGCCGACCGCGACATCGACGAGCTTCGTCCACCAGCCGTGCGGCGTGTCGCGCAATGCGTGGATGCCGCCGAGGTGGAGCGCGAGCAGGTAGGTCTCGCCCGAGTAGTCCTCGGCCACGTTCCAGCGCGAGCAGCTCGGCAGGCCCGACATGCGCTTCGCGCACGGCGAGTCGGAGTTGATCAGATTGTAGCGGTACTGCTTGCTCGGCCAGTACTCGACGCGAAAGTCGATCAGCTCGTCGAGGCGCGGCGACATGTCGAGCGCGACCGCGGTGAGCGCGCCGAGCGTGTTGAACGTGAAGTCACCCGGCGAGAACTCGTAATAGTAGTAGTCCTTCCACTCGACGCCGAGGAACAGCAGCTCCGACAGCCCGGCCGACAGCAGCGCCGCGTGACTGCGCTTCCAGCCGCCCGCCGTGAGCAACGCGGTGCCGCCGCGCGCGAGCGCCATCGTCGCCCACGCATGGCCGAGCTTGTCGGCGCCTCCCGCGTACGTGTTGACCCCGAACCAGCCGTCGCGGCCGATGTCGTGCATGTCCTTCTCGGGGTGATTGCGGTACCACGCGACATACGCCCAGCCCCAGAACCCGGCGTAGAGCCCGGCGAGCGTCAGGCCTGCCGCGAGCCGGTGATCGTGCGCGCGGTCCGCGGTCGATGGATCACCGAGCACGGCCGCGGGAGCACGGTCGATCCACGGCGAGCCCTCGGACGCCCGGACCGCGTCATTTCGATCATGGGCATTCGTCCGGGGCGATGGCGGTCCGGCCACCGCCGTGCCGCGCAAGCACGTGACAATCAACAGGGCGATGAGCCCACGAGGCACCGGCCACCTATCACATTGTCACGATGCAAATACAAGCAGCGCACCCTCAGCAAACTGATGTTCAGTGTATCTGTCACGTGCGATGTGGCAACATGCGTCAACCAACTTGAGTTGCGACGCTGGACCAGATAGCTTGCTCGCATCCTCTTGATCTTCGCCGTGACTAATCGAATTCACGGCGGCGACTTTCGCTCCTTGGCTAGCTTTACCGTGGGACCTCGCTTGACCTGTCATGACGTGATTGGCGTGCGCCTCGCATCCGGGGGCCGAGCATGACCACGTACGTGCTCTGGTCGCTGGTCAAGATGCTGGCGCTGGTCGTCTTCATCAACCGCTACGTCGCCGGCATCCTGCTGCGCATCGTCCGCGGCAAGAAGTGGGACGAGACCTGCGACGACTTCGAGCCGAATGTGACGGTCGTGATCCCGATGTTCAACGAGGGCATCGCGATCCAGGAGACCCTGCAGAGCCTGCTCGCGTCCGAGTATCCGCGCGAGAAGCTCGAGATCGTCGTCGTCGACGACTGCTCGACCGACAACAGCTTCGAGCTCGCCCGCGAGATGGCGCGCCACGGCATCACCGCGAATTGTGTATGTCCCGGCC
>DAIRFU010000227.1:0-10028 GCA_036794935.1 Kofleriaceae bacterium
CGCGCGCTCGCTCGAGGCCATGCAGCTGCCAGGGGCGCGCTTCCGCCCGGTCGTGTACACGCCGACGTTTCACAAGCACGCGGGCACACCGTGCGGCGGGATCCAGATCCACGTCACGAACCCCGACACGTTCCGGCCGTATCGCACCGGTGTCGCGTTCCTCAAGGCCTGTCACGACCAGGACCCGGCGCGGTTTCGCTGGCGCGACAAGGCGTACGAGTTTGTCGATGCGATCCCCGCGATCGATCTGCTCGCCGGCACCGCGGGGCTGCGCACCGGCATCGAGGCAGGCGCGAGCCTCGACGAGCTCGCCGAGCGGTGGCCGCGCGACGAGGGCGTGTTCGCGGAGGAGAGGGCCGCGTACCTCCTGTACCCATGAGGCGCGTCGGGCTGTTCGGCGGCAGCTTCAATCCGCCGCACGTGGCGCACCAGCTCGTCGCGCTCTACGTGCTCGAGACCCAGGTCGACGAGGTCTGGTTCGTGCCGACCTACGCGCACCCGTTCGGCAAGCCGCTCGCCGCCTACGATCATCGCGTCGCGATGTGCGAGCTCGCGGCGGCACCGCTCGGCGCGCGTGCGCGGGTCAGCCGGGCCGAGCAGGAGCTCGCGC
Organism: Kofleriaceae bacterium; assembly: GCA_036794935.1. Lineage (GTDB taxonomy): Bacteria > Myxococcota_A > Polyangia > Haliangiales > Haliangiaceae > JABFXX01. The sequence goes on from DAIRFU010000227.1 coordinate 611, forward strand.
AGGCGCCTGGCTTCGTCGCCAGCCGTACGCTGGACTTGATCGAGCACCTGTACGCGACGCACACCGACGCACAATTTCACCTCGTGGTCGGCGCCGACATCCTCGGCGAGACGGACAAGTGGCACCGCTGGGACGAGGTCACCCGGCTCGCGCCGCTCGTCGTGATCGGCCGCGGTGGCTACACGCTGCCGGCGGGCAGCGTCGAGACCGGCATCGCGATGCCGGAGATCTCGGCGACCCGGGTGCGGGAATTGCTGGCCTCGGGCGACCCTGCGGTCGGCGCGCTTTTGCCGCAGACGGTCCTGCGCTATATCGCTCGGCACGGCTTGTACTCCTGAGCCGCCCCGGCTATCCAGCCCGCAGCTATCCCCATGACCGCGCGCAATCCCACCACGTTCATCGTCGGCGCCGGGCCCGTCGCGACCGCGCTCGCCGGTGCGCTCCGTCTCGGCGGCGTCCCCGTGCTCGGCCTGTGGGGGCGCCGGCCGCCTGCCGCGCGCGCCGCCGGTGCCGCCGCCGGCGTCGCCGCGTTCTCGTCGGCGCCGCCGGACATCCTGCTCGAGGCCGAGGTCGTGATCCTCGCCGTCCGCGACGGCTCGATCGGCGACGTCGCGCAGATGCTCGTCGGCACCGGGCTCGTCAACAAGCGCCACGTCCTGCTGCACTGCGCGGGCGCCACCAGTGCGCGCGAGGCGCTCGGCGGCGTGGCGGACAAGGTCGGCGGGATCGGTACGCTGCACCCGCTGCAGGCGATCGCCGATGGCCGCACCGCGATGCGCGCGCTCGAGGGGACCGTGTTCGGTGTCGAGGGCGACGAGGCCGGACGCGCGATGGCGGCGACCCTCGTCGACGCGATCGGCGGCGTCGTGCTCGCGCTCGATAGCTCGCAGATGGCGGCGTATCACGCTGCGGCGGCGCTGGCCTCGAACTATCTCGTCAGCGCGATCGACGCCGCGGCCCAGGTGCTCGCAGGTGCGGGTGTGTCGCCTACGCAGGCGACGCAGGCGCTCGTGCCGCTCGCCGAGGGTGCGTTGCGCAACGTCGTGCACAAGGGCACGGTCGGGGGCCTGACCGGCCCGGTTCGACGTGGTGACGCGGCGACTATTCAACGCCACCTCGATGCACTTCGCGATCGTCCCGATCTAGCGGCGCTCTATCGCGCGCTTGCGCGCCACGCGGTCGAGATCGCGATGCGCATCGACGGACCCGATGCTCCGGATCGCAAGGGCCTCACCCAGATTCGTCAGATCCTCGAGAGTTGATCGTGTACCATCGACGGTGATGAGCCTTCGCACGATCGTCGTCTCCGTTGTCCTCGTCATGCTCGTCGGTGGTCCCGCTCTCGCGGGAGATCCGAATCAGGTCTTCCGCGGGAAGATCATGCTCTCCAAGAAGCGGTTCCCGCTGACTGCCAAGAGCAAGAACGCGTACATCGCGGCCGTGCGCAAGCAGTCGGGATCGAACTTCCACGAGAACAAAGAGAAGGGGACGTGGAAGATCTACTTCGCGGCCTTTCTCAAGAAGCCGCTCAATGACGTCGAGTACGTCATCAAGTTCTACGAGCTCGGCCGCGGCACCCAGCAGCTGCTCGGCGCGAGCGAGGCGTTCAGTGACGAGCGCGGCCAGAAGACGATCGTCTCGAACATCACGCTCGAGAAGAAGGCGTTCGGCGTCAACAAGCAGCTGCTGATGACGATCGAGAACAAGGGCACCGTGTACGCGAGCGCGCGCCTCAAGATCCTCGGCGAGGGCGAGCACTTCACGGGCAAGGTCGACTTCTCCGAGGACGAGGCGAACGGCAAGGGCGAGTAGCTCGCTCGACGAACCGTCCCGGTCACGCGCCGCGGCCGGTCAGGGGCCGATGTTCTTCGGCGAGGCGGTCAGGCTCGAGGAGGCCGATGCACCGGTCAGCGCGTCGGGCGTGACCGTGACGTCCAGCTCGTTGCCGCTCACCGAGCCGTGGCAGCCGCCGCAGACGGCGTCGAACAGGCGCACGGTCTCCCCCTTGGCGTTGACGAACGTCTCGCGGATGCCCATCGAGATCACCTCGCCGGGCCCGAGCTGGTGCTCCTCGCCCATCTTGACCACGGTGCCGTCGCTGTTCGCGAGCGACAGCACGACACCGATGCCCGCCGGCACCCGGATCTTCACCGAGCCATCGGCATCGAGCGGCGCGCGGCCAAGCTCGGTGCGCATCTGGTAGATGCCGTTCGTGTTGGCCGTGCACGCGCTGGACGGACACATGCCCTCGGACTCGACGACGAGCTCGGTCGCGCGGCGGAAGTCGTCGACCGGCCGGCCGCGGCGCAGGTTGCCGGTCAGCACGGTGAAGACCATCGGCGCGTCGGGCATGTGGATGACCGCGTGCGCGAGGTCATCCGGCGACGCACTACCGCCGAACACGAGCTGGCGGCGGTTGTCGTAGAACGGGCGCGCCGGGTACTTGTACGCGAGGACGGCGTCGACGATCGCGCGGCCACCGGCGGGTGCCAGCAGCGTCGTGCGCGCGCTCGTGCGCGGGTTGACCGCGACGAGCTGCCAGGCGAGCGCGCCGGCAGCGGGCGCGAACGACGCCATGATCTGGCCGTCGGGCATCGGAAACGGCGAGCGATAGGCGCCCGGCGAGCCGGCTCGCCCCGTCGCGGACGCCTCGTCGATCAGGCGGAACGACGGCAGGTAGCCGGGGTCGGTGCGGCCCTGCTCGAACGTGCCGATGCTGCGGTTGAAGATGCCGAGCGCGCCGCCCCCGCCCGCCACGACCGGCGTGCCGTCGGAGCCGACGTCGGACACGATGACGAGGTAATTGCCGTCCGAGCTCTCGCGGATGTCGGTCGCCGCGGCGTAGCCGATCGACGGGTTCGCCATCGCGAGGTCGGTCAGGCTCGCGTACGGGGACGACGCGCGCTGCGCGAGCAGCGGGTGATAGTCGGTGAGGTCCCAGTTGAGGCGGCGGCCGCTGAGCTGATAGAAGCCGTCGCTGACCTTCTCGGTCGTCATCACGACGCGCCCCTCGCGGATGAACTGCGGGCCGAACTCCGAGTTCGACAGGAACGTCATCTGCTCGGGCGTGCCCATCGCGAGGTCGCTCGCGCGGTCGATCTGGACGCGCCACAGGTCGGACTGGGGCAGCATCCGCTTGCGCGACACGGTCGGGCCGGCCTTGCCGCGCGTCGACGCGAACACGAGGTAGCCGCCGTCGGGCGACCACGCCGGATCGAAGTTCTGGATCATGCCGCTCACCGGCGTGACCTGCGTGCACGCGCCGGTCGACAGCCGCACGATGAACACGGACAGCGGCGTGCCCGCATCCGGCCGCGCCGCGAACGCGACCCGGTCCCCATCGTTCGCGACGTCGGGCGCCTGGACGTCCGCGGTCCCGGCGGTGAGGCCCGGGCAGTTCGCGAGCAGCGACTGGGGCGCGCCGGTGACGCCGAGCCCCTTGCCGTAGTTGCCGGCGAACGTCGCGGTGACCCGCATCAGGTCGGCGTTGCCCTGGAAGGTGGCGAACTCGAGGTGGTCGGCACCCTGCCCGGCGGGCCGATCGACGTAGACGATCTCGACCGTGCTGTTCTGGTTCATCGGTGTGATGTCGGCGGCCATCGCCCCGCGCTCGCGGTCGATCCACTCCTGGACGACGCAGAACGCGCTGACGTTCGCCGGCGGTGTGTCACCGCTCCACGCCGGACACAGCTCGGGATCCGAGCCGTTCATCGCGCCCGGAGTCTCGAGCACGGCGCCGCCGCGGTGGTGGATGCCGACGACCTCGTCGGCGATGCGGTAGTCATCGGTGAGCAACGCCTTGGCGATCGCGCGGCCGCGGCGGGCGTCGGGCAGCTCGAGCGCGAGGAAGTCCTTCTCGAGCAGCTCGTAGTTCTTCTCGAGCGCGATCGCCGAGAAGAAGCCCTGCGTGCCCGAGCGCAGCTTGAAGTCGTTCGTCGCCGCCGGGCTGTGGCACGCCTCGAACATGCAGCCGCGCTGGACGAGGAGCGGTTGCACGTGATCCTCGAAGAACGCCTTCTCGGGCGTATCGGCGAAGTCGAGCTTGCCAACCTGCTGCGCCCACGTCCGGATCGCCTGGTAGTCGGCGTCCTCGGTGGACGGAAACTGATCGCCGCCGGTGTGGCCGCGGCCGCCGGCCGCCACCGCGATCGGCACGCGCAGGAGCTGGCTGTCGTCGACGGGATCGTTGACGAACGACCACGCCTGGCTGAAGTTGAACGCGATCTGCTCGTCGCTATCGCCGCACGTGATGTAGAAGTCCGACTGGGGCGCGCCGTGGCAGTTCGACGACGTGCAGCCCTTGTCCTTCAGGATCGGCTGGACGTCCGCCTTGAAGCTCGCGAAGCTGGCGTTGCTCGTGTACTTCGATGCGTCGAAGCCCGACGGCACCGTCGACGAGCAGCTGCGATCGCCCTGCTGGGCCGGGTTCGGCGGCTTGAGCCCGTTCTCGGTCGCGCCGTTCTCGAGCCACGTCTGAAGCGTGAAGTACGCGTCCGAGCTGACGTCGATGATCGAGCCACCCGCGTGCAACACATCGATCGGCAGGAACTGATCGCGGTACTGCACCGATAGCTTGTTCGGGTCGTTCGGGTTCGGCGTCGCCGGCGCGACCGCCTTGATCAGCAACAGCGGCTGCTGATAGTTGCCAAACCGCGTCAGCACGTCCCGCCGCTTCTGGACGTTCTCGAACGAGGTCACGTCGAAGTTGCCGGCGGCGAACGAGTACGGATCACCGACATTCGTCGAGTGACAGCCGGAGGTGTTGCCGGCGCACTTCTGGGTCAGGATCGGCTCGATGTTGCGCTCGTAGAACGTCCGCCCCGGAGGCGAGTCACCACAGGCGCAGAGGACGACGGGCGCAATGAGGACGCCGAGGACGCCCCGCTTGATGTCCATGCCGCAATCCTATCGCAGCGAGGCCAGCGCTGCCGATGCAAAGCCACGAACGATTCCCGAGCTGTCCTGCGAGGCCGCGCGCAGCGCCTGCGCCGACTCCGACGAGCCGATGCGGCCAAGCGCCCACGCCGCGTTGCGGCGGACGAACGGGTCGGCGTCTCCGGTGACCAGCTGCTCGAGCGTCGCGCGCGCACTCGGCTCGCCATAGACACCGATCACGTTCGCGGCGGCCGCGCGCACCTTCGCGTCGGAGTCCGCGAGCCGCGGCAGGAGCGGCTTGACGTCGAGCTGCCCGAGAATCTCGCGCCACGCGCTGACCGCGGCGGCCCGGACGGTCGCGTCGCCATCGCTCATCGCGGTGAGCAGCACGCTGTTGCCATCGATGTGCGCCATGTAGCCGACGGCGCGCACGATCGCGAGCTTCGCCTCGGCCGACAGATCGGTGCGGGCGATCGCGACGCGCAGCTGCGGCAGCGCGGTGAACTCGCGGACCCGCCCGAGGAAGTCGGCGGCGTTCCGCACGCTCACCGAGTCGGCATCGGCGAGCTCGGCCTTGAACGTCGTCGCGAGCTGCTCCTTCGCGCCCGGCCGCTTCGCGAACCACCAGGCGGCGACCTCGCGCACCTGCAAGCGGTTGTCCTCGAGCAGGTTCAGCATCGTGCCCATGCAATCGGGGCACATGAGGGTCTCAGCGCGTTCCACTTCGGCCACGATCGCGTCGACAGAGCCGCTGTTTACAGCAGCGGCGATCTTGCCGGCACTACCACCTCGCCCCGCGAACGCCGGTACGGCGACGAACAGCGAGAGGGCGACCGCGGCGAGCTGCTTACCGATGATCTTCATGGTGTTCTCCTTGGTTCCGCGGTTGGGGATCAGTACCGATCGAGCATCGGGTTGTTCTCGCGGGCGTAGAAGCTCACACCCATGTCGGCCGCGAGGATGAGCTTGTAGAACTCGGCCGGCGTCAGGTCGGTGAAGCCCTGCACCTGCGCGTGCGGCGACGTGGCGAACGCGCGCTTGCTCGCGTCCGCGGTCGGGAACAGCTGCGTCGGGTTGAGCAGGCGAATCGCGTACGAGCCGCGCGCGTTCTGCGGCTCCATGCACTGGAGCGTCGGGGTGTCCGCCGTGGTCTTGCAGGGCAGCGTGCCCGTGATCATCAGGTTGCCCATGTCGATGGCCTCCATGTCGGGGCCCGCCATCGAGACGTACGAGGCCGGGAACTCCTGCACCTCGCTTATGCCGTAGTCGATCATCACCGGCTTGTTCGTCAGGTCGAACGTGAACGTCGACACCGTGGTGCCGGTCGCCGGGTCGACGATCTCGTACGACGGGTTCGCCGCGCTCGGCGTGCCGTCGTGGCAGCTGATGCACTTGGCATCGAACATCGGCTGGATCGCCTTGTCCCACGCCATGCCGATCAGTCGGTCGGGCGCGGTCGTCGGCGAGCTCAGCTCGGCATCGGTCGACATGCGGCGGTCGCGCGCCACGAGACCCATCGCGTCGCTCGGGCCGATCGCGGCAGCCTGCGTGATGCCGGGGTTGATGACGGTCGTCGCCGAGCGACTCTCGTGACAGCCGCCGCACACGCGCGACTCGCCCGGCCGTGCGGAGAACCACACCGGCTCGTTCTCGCGCGACATGCCGAACACGTCGACTGCCTGGAGGTGGATCGGCACGTTCGCCGGTACCGTCGCGAGCCAGCTACCGTCGGCCGCGACGCGCGCGACGCCGAGGTTCGCCTGGCCCTCGAAGCGGGTCGTACCGAACATCTCGGGGAAGCCCTCCTCCGACGAGAAGCCCTCCATCACGCGCACGCCGTAGATCGAGCCGGGCTCGAACGTGGTCAGGCTCGACTCGTAGACGTTCATCGCGCCGATCAGCGCCTGGCCGCCGAGCGTGCCGTCGATCGCCGAGCTGGTCACCGGCGGGGCGCTGCGCGTCGTGAGCGGCCGCGCGAAGATGTCCCACATGTCCGGATCGTCGAGGATCGGGTGCCGCTGCAGCGTGTGCGTGTCGTAGAGGTAGACGCCGAAGTTCGCGGCGAGGCCCGCCGAGCCGAGCACGCCCGACTCGACCGGACCGTCGGCCCACGACACGAGCAGGTCCGGGCTGTCCTTCGCATTGAGCGGGAACGCGTCGTAGTAGCGGCCGATCGTGTTCGCGCTCGGCTCGCGGTCCGTCGGCACGTCCGGCGTCAGCATCACGTAGCTCGCGTTCTGCTCGCTCATCGCGGTGTCGGCGCGCAGCACGCCATCCTCCGTCGACGGCAGGCCGAGGCGGATATCGATCAGCGCGCCCGACTGGATCGTGCGATCGCGCGACGTCGCGATCGCGACGAAGCGGCCCGGGCTGATCTCCTGCGCCTTGAGCGTCGAGTTCGCGGCGCCGGTACCCTCCTTGCCGAACGCCTCGCGCAGCTCCGTCATGTCCGTGTTCATGAACATGAGGTGACCGGCGTTGACCGGCCCGAGGTGATCCCACTGCGTGAACATCACCCGGCCGTCGCTGGTCAGCGTCGGGAACGTGCGGTGCGAGAGGTTGCGTGGGCCGAGCTGCTCGTTGGTGCCGTCGAGGTTGATCGTGCCGACCTGCAGCGTCGTGCCGCGCTCGTACTCGTCGACGTGCTGCGGCGGGTTCATGTCGATCGGCTGGTTCGTCGTCGGATCGAGCGCCGCGTTGTTCACGGCGAGGTTCGTCGTGAACATGATCTTGTCGCCGGGCAAGAAGATCGGGTTGACGTAGTCGCGGCCCGGGTCGGTCGCGATCTGGGTCACCGAGCCATCGGCGAGCGTGAGCATGAAGAGGCCGTAGCGCTCGTTCGCGGACAGCTTGCCCGCGAACACGATCTGCTTGGCATCGAACGAGATGTCGTAGCCGGAGATGTCGACGTTCGCGAACTCCGCGCCGGCCTTGTCGCAGCACAGCGTGGTCTGCGTGCCGTCGGCAGTCGGTGGCGACAGCTTCACGAGGCGCGCCCCCGGGACGTACGACGTGTACTGGAAGATGTCTCCCATGTCGTTGCGCTTGGGACGCTGGAGGATGACCAGGGCGTCGACGTTGCCGAGCGGCCCGGAGTTGTCATCGCTGTTGCAGCCCACCCCGGTCCCGGCGGTGAGCAACGCCACGCCGATCGCGATGCCCTTCATGTTCCTCATGGCCCGGTCGTCAGTACAAGCCGCAGGCCAAGCGCAACCCCGCGAGAGCACGGGACTTGTCGTGCACCTCGTCGGGGCTACCGCCCCCTGCCGGCGCTCGCTTGTGGCCGGCCGCCCCCAGCTACATGTCGGCTTGTATAGGTGCTTCTAGACGAGCGACTTGAGCTCGGCGAGCAGCTGCAGGGCCTCGAGCGGCGTCATCCGATCGATGTCGGCCGCCGCGATCCGCGCGAGCGCGGGCGATGGCTCGGCCGTGACGATGCCGAGCGAGAGCTGCGCGGACGAGCCAAGCTGATGCCCGCCCTCGAGGCGCGCCATGATCTCGCGCGCCCGCGCGATCATCGAACGCGGCAGCCCGGCGAGCCGCGCGACGTCGATGCCGTAGCTCTTGTTCGCGCCGCCGGGCACGACGCGGCGGAGGAACACGATCTCGCTCTCGTGCTCGCGCACCGCGACCGAGACGTTGCGCACGCGCGGCCGGCTATCGGCGAGCGCGACCAGCTCGTGGTAGTGCGTCGCGAACAGCGTGCGGGCGCCGATCGCGTCGTGCAGGTGCTCGGCCATCGCCCACGCGATCGACACGCCGTCGAACGTCGACGTGCCGCGGCCGACCTCGTCGAGCACGACGAGCGAGCGTCGCGTCGCCTTCGCGAGGATCGACGCTGCCTCGCGCATCTCGACCATGAAGGTCGAGTCGCCGCGCGACAGGTTGTCGGCCGCACCCACGCGCGTGAACACGCGATCGCAGATGCCGATCGTCGCCGCCTTCGCGGGCACGAACGAGCCGATCTGCGCGAGCAGCACGATCTGCGCGATCTGGCGCATGTACGTCGACTTGCCCGCCATGTTCGGACCCGTGATCAGCACGAGCTGCTCGGCGTCCGGATCGAGCCGGCAGTCGTTCGGCACGAAGCTGCCCGGCGGCAGCATCGCCTCGATCACCGGATGGCGCGCGTCGGTCAGCTCGATGACGAGGCCGTCGTCGATCACCGGCCGGCAGTAGCTGCGCCGCGCCGCGACGTCGGCCAGGGACGCGCACGCGTCGAGGATCGCGAGTGCCGCGCCTGCCGCCATGACCTTGGCGGCCAGCTCGGCGACCGCGGTCACCTCGACGCGGAACAGCTCGGCCTCACGCGCCGCGAGCGTCTCCTCGGCCGCGAGCACCTTCTTCTCCAGCTCGGCGAGCTCGGCCGTGACGTAGCGCTCGCCGGTCGCGACGGTCTGCTTGCGCACGTACCGCGCCGGCACCTTCGCGAGGTGCGTCTTCGTGATCTCGATGTAGTAGCCGAACACGCGGTTGTAGCGGACCTTCAGGTTCGCGATGCCGCTGTCCTTCTGCTCGCGCGCCTCGATCGCGAGGATCTCGT
>DAIRFU010000012.1:0-5524 GCA_036794935.1 Kofleriaceae bacterium
ACGCGGAGGCAGGCTGTCGATCACGCCCGCGAGCACGTCGCGAAGCGCGACGATCCCACCCGCCGCGCGGGGCTCGCCGGTCTGGATCTCGGGCCCGGCGCCGGTCTTCGTCGACACCGGGACGATCGGCGCGTCCTCGAGGAACGTGCCGGCGACCGCCGCGCGGACGTCGCCGGTCACCATCGCGAGCCACTCGTCATCGACGAGGTCGCGCTTCGTCAGCACGATCACACCGCGCCGTACGCCGAGCAGCTGGCAGATGTCGAGGTGCTCGCGCGTCTGCGGCATCACGCCCTCGTCGGCGGCGATCACGAGCATCACCAGATCGAGGCCGGTCGCGCCGGCGACCATGCTCTTGACGAAGCGCTCGTGGCCGGGCACGTCGACCACCGCCACCCGGCGTTCACCGAGATCGAGCCGCGCGAAGCCGAGCTCGGTCGTGATGCCGCGCGCCTTCTCGACCGCCAGCCGATCGGTGTCGATCCCGGTCAGCGCGCGAACCAGGGACGTCTTGCCGTGATCGATGTGACCGGCGGTACCGAGGACGATCGGGTGGATCATGGCTGGGTTGCGAGCGTTGACACGTCGGTCCCGTGGCAGAGCTTCATGCCATCTCTCGCAGCTCGCGCTTCAAGATCTTGCCGGTCGGGTTGCGCGGCATCTCGGCGAGGAACGTGACCTTGCGCGGTCGCTTGTAGTCGGCGAGGTGCTCGCGGCAGAAGTTGATCACGTCGGTCTCGCTGAGCTGCTGCTCGTTGCGTAGCACGATGAACGCGCGCAGCGTCTCGCCCCACTCGGGATCGGGGACGCCGATCACGGCGGCCTCGAGGATCGCCGGGTGCGTGCTCAGGTGATCCTCGATCTCGCGCGGGTAGATGTTGACGCCGCCCGAGATCACCATGTCGGTCTTGCGCGACTCGAGGTAGTAGTACCCGTCCGCATCGATGCGGCCGACATCGCCGACCGAGAAGAACCCGTCGCGCTGCGACGACCGCGTCGCCTCGTCATTGCCGTGGTAGCCCGAGATCATGGTCGAGTTGCGGGCGTAGAGCTCGCCGACCTCGCCGGCGCCGACGTCCTTGCCCGCGTCGTCGAGCAGCCGGATGTCGTTGCCGCGCAGCCGCTTGCCGATCGTGCCCGGCCGCGACACGTGATCGTGCGGACCGGCGAGCGTGACGAGCCCGGTCTCGGTCGCGCCGTAGAAGTTCCACAGCACGGGCCCGAACTGCTGCATGAACCGGCGCGCCGCGTCGGTGGTCAGCGGCGCCGCCGCCGACATCACCCAGCGCAGGCTCGACGTGTCGTACTTCGCGAGCGTCTCGGCCGGCAGGTTCGTCATCCGGATCAGCATCGTCGGCACCATCAGCGAGCACGTCACGCGCTCCTTCTGGATGATGTCGAGCGCGGCCTCGGGGTCGAAGTGGTTCTGGAGCACGATCGTGGCGCCGAGCGACATCATGATCGCGACGAACGCGGGCGCCGCGCTGTGATAGAGCGGGCACGTCACGAGGTGGCGATCGTCTGCGCGCATGCCGACCTGCAGGATCATGTCGGCGACCGACTCGAAGCCGGTCTTGCGCCATGCGCGGTTCGCGCCCTTCGGCTTGCCGGTCGTGCCCGACGTGTAGACGATGACGCCACCGCCGTCGCCGCCCGTCACGCGCGGTGGCATGTCGGGTGGCGCGGCGGCGAGCGCGCGGTCCCACTCCTCGAGCTCGGTCGAGCCGGCCGTCACCGCGCCCCCGACGACGATCATCGGGCCGCCCTTGCCGCGGGCCTGCTCGCGCGCCTCGAGCATCGCCGCGACGTACGCGTGATGCACGATCGTCGCGGTCGGCTGCGCGTTGTCGAGGATGTACGCGATCTCGCCGGCCTTGAGGCGGTAGCCGATCTGCACCGCCGTGGCGCCGAGCTGCGCCAGCGCCTGCTGCGCGATCAGGTACTCGCTGCCGTTCGGCAGCATCAGCGCGATCCGCGAGCCACCTCGCACGCCGCGCGCGACGAGCGCGTGGGCGAGCCGATTGATCGTCGCGTCGAGCTCGCCCCACGTGAACCGCCGCACGCCGTGCTCGCCATACTCGACGATCGCTTCCTTGTCGGGATGCGCGGCGGCGTGAAACATCACCGCCAGGTGCGGGCCGGGCTTGGTCTGGCGCGCGCCGCGAACGAACTGCACGAGGCTCGCCGGGCGGATCGGCTGGACGACCTTGCTCGCGCGCAGCACGGACGCGAAGAAGAGGGCTCGATCGAGACGAGAGCGCAGGCTGGCGAGGCGGTCGGTCACGGCCGCAGCATAAGCGAGGGCAGCCGAGCGAGCGAGGGTCAGTCGTACGGCTTGAGCGAGGTGCGAAGCGCCTGCTCGGCCGTCGTCCGCCGCACGTTCTCCGGCGGCTTCCGATCGACGTAGCGCCGCCAGGCGCGCGCCTGCTGGGCGGGGCTGCCGAGCTTGCCGTAGAGATCGCCGAGGTCGTAGAACGTGTCGGTCAGCCACGCCGGCGCGGCGGCTTGCTTCTCGAGCTCCTCGCCGAGGCGCGTCGCGTTCTCCCAGGCGTGCGCGGCGCGTCCGGCGTCGCCGCTCCGGTTCATCATGTTGTGCAGGTCGCCGAGCATGTACCAGGCGTGTGCGCGCTCGCCGAGCGGGAGCTCGGGCGACGCCTGGAGCGCCGCTGTCAGCCACTGCACGCCCGGCTTCTGGTAGGCCTCCGAGTTGCGCAGCCCGTAGTATGCAACACCGGTGTAATACATCGCCTCCGCGTTGCGCTTGTCGAGCTTGTTCGCCTCGAGCAGGACCTTGATCGCCGCGTCCCAGTCCTTGTTCGCGACGAGCATCTTGCCCTGGCCGAGCCACGGGTGAAACCGCGTCGGGTCTGCCTTCGCCGCGCGCTCGTACGCGAAGCGCGCGCCCTCGATGTACTTGCCGTCGCCGCTCTTGGCGAGCCGCGCCTCGAGTGCGCGGCCGAGCGCGTCCAGGTACTGCGCGTCGGGATCGGCGTCGGTCGCGCGGGTGAGCAGCGCCGCCGCCTCCTCGGGCTTGCCGGCCTGGATGAGGCCCTCGGCCTGGAGGTACAGGCCACCCGCGTTCTCCGGCTCCGCCTCGAGGATCGGCTGTGCCTGCGCGGCGGCCTTCTCGACCATGCCGTGCAGGGCGAAGTAGCGGCCCGCGTTGACGCGCACGATGATCGGCACGTCGGGCAGTGCGAGCAGCTTGTCGTACGCGGCGACCGCCTGCTCGGTCCGGTTCGCCTGCTGGAACGTCTTCGCGAGCTCGAGCGCGATGTCGGTGCGCGTCGCGTCGAGCTTCTGCGCAGCCTCGAGCTCGCCGACCGCCTCGTCGGCCTTGCCGATCGCGGTCAGCGCCTTCGCGTGCTGGAGCCGCACGTCGGGGTCGGCCTCGTTCATCGCGACCGCGCGCCGCAACCACGTCTCGCCCTTCACCGCGTCGCCGGCCTGCATGTACGCGATGCCGAGCGTCGCCGCCAGCTGCGCGTCGTCCTGCGCGCGCGTCGCGAGCGCGGACAACAGCTCGTCGGCACGCGTGCGGTACTCGGCCGCCTTCGCCGGATCGGCCGCCTGCTTCGCGAGCTCGCCGAGCGTGGTCACCGCCGCCATCGTCGGCGTCAGGTCGAGATCGCCGGCGAGCTTGGCGCCCGCGACGTACGCATCGACGGCGGCATCCCGCTCGCCCTTGGCCTCGAGCAGCTCGCCGCGCACGACCGCGAGGTGCGCCTGCGCGAGTGTCGGCAGCGGCGGCTGGTGAGCCGCGAGCTTCTCGATCAGCGCACCGGCATCCGGCAGCTTGCCCTCGCGGATGTCGAGCTCGGCCTGGAGGAGCAGCGTGTCGGGATGATCGGCGTTGACCGCGAGCGCCTTCTGGATGTGATCGGCCGCGACCTGGAGCTTGCCATCGTGTAGCTCGACCGCGGCGAGCCCGTCGTGCGTCGCGATGTCGAGCGGCACGAGCTTGAGCGCATCGCGGTAGCGCTGGCGCGCCATGTCGAGGCGGCCCGCCGCGCGATGGACGTCACCGATCAGCGTGTGCGCGTGGACGACGCAGCGGGGATCGGCCGAGCCGATGTCCTTGCGCTGGAGCACGGCCTCGAGCTCGGCGACCTGCTGCACCGACTGCGCCGGCGGCATCGTCGCGATCAGGCCGATGCTCGCGCACACGTGATCCCGGTCGGTCTGCAGGATCGCCTCGAACGCGGTCCGCGCGCCGGCGACATCGGCGACGAGCAGCTTCGCCTGGCCCTGGCCGTAGAGCGCGGGCAGCTTCGTGGCCGGCGCTCGTGCGATCGCCTGCTCGAACGCCTGGATCGCGGCCGGGGCGTCGCCCTTCGCGAGCTGCGCCCAGCCGAGGTAGAGCTGGAGCCAGCCGTCCTTCGGCGCCTTGCCGATCTGCGCCTTCAATAGATCGACCGCGCGCTGCGCCTGGCCCTTGGCCGCGATCGCGGCGACCGCCTGCGCGCGTTCGAGCTCGGGACTCGTGCGGCCGGCGCCGAGCGCCTCCTGGATCATCGAGCGGCCCTGGCGGATCCGCGCCTCGCCGTTGACGCCGGTATCGATCGCGCCGGCGATCGCCGCCTCGGCCGCGATGCCGAGTGCGCGCGCGTTCGTCGTGTCGAGCTCGACGGCCTGCGCGGCCGCCTGCTTCGCGCGTCCCCAGTGGTTCGCGTCGCCGGCGTGCAGCGCGGCCTCCGCCTTGTCGAGCTGGTGCGCGATCTCGTCGGCCTTGGCCTGCGCGGCCGCGTGGCGCTGATAGACATAGAAGCCACCCGCGCCGAGCGCGAGGACACCGACCAGCGATCCGAGCACGAGCCGGGTGCGCTTCTGCTTCGTGGCGCGCGCGGCCGCGGACTGTTCGGAGCCGCCCTTCTTCTTCGGCCTGATCGTCTGCGCGGACGTCGCGGCGGGTGCGCCGATGCGCGCCGCATCGTGGGGATCCTCGGCGAGATCGAGCTTGACGTCGCCCTTCTGCGGGACGGTGATCGCGATCGGTTTCTTCTCGGCGCCCTTGGCCGGGGTCTTGATCCGGATCGGCGAGATGTCGTCGCCCGGCTTCGGCGTCGGCTGCGAGAGATCGAGGTCCTGGAACGCCGGGCCATCGCCGAGCGCCAGGCCGAGATCGAGGTCGGGGCCATCGCCCGCCTCGAGCTCGAGGTCGTGACCGCCGCCCTCGCCGAGCTCGAGACCGGGTCCCTGATCGAGCTCGAGGCCCGGCCCGCTCGCCGGTCCGAGATCGATGTCGCCGACGCCGAGCGGGATCTCGGCCTCGCCGCCGCCGGGCTGCGCCAGATCATCGAACAGCCCACCCGCGTCGCCGGCGTCCTGATGCGAGGGCTCGGCCAGATCGTCGAACAGGCCCGCCGCGCCGGCGGCCTTGCCGGGTTGCGGCAGATCGTCGAAGAAGCCCTGGCGCGCGGTCGCCGGCGCGCCGGCGGTCGTTGTCGGGTGCGGGAGATCGTCGAAGAAGCCCTTGGGCGCGACGGCCTGCGAGCCGGCCCCCTTGGGGGCGACCTCCTGCGAG
>DAIRFU010000012.1:5624-26588 GCA_036794935.1 Kofleriaceae bacterium
GCCCTTGGGCGCGACGGCCTGCGAGCCGGCCCCCTTGGGGGCGACCTCCTGCGAGGTCCTGGCGGGCTGCGGGAGATCGTCGAAGAAGCCCTTGGGCGCGGGCAAGTCACCGTTCGCGCCCGGCTTGGGGACGGGCAGATCGGTCACGCCTGGCCGCGGCGTTGGCAGCTCGAGATCGTCGAGCTCGAGCGTGCCTCCGGGCGCGGGTCCCTTCGGCATCGGCAGGTCGGTGAGGCCGACCGGCCCCTTGGGGGCGGGCAGATCGGCGAGTCCGGCGCGCCCCTTGGGCGCGGGCAGATCGGCGAGCCCGGGCCTCGCCTTCGGTGCCGGTAGATCGCTCAGCGCAGCGGCCTTCGGTGCGGGCAGATCGGCGAGCCCGGCGCCCCGCGAGCCAGCTCCACTCGCGGGCTCGTGCTTCGAACGTGGCGCGGGGAGATCGGCGAGCGCGGATCGCGGCGCGGCTTTGGGCGCGGGCAGATCGGCGAGCGCGGAGGTGCGTGCCTTGGGTGCGGGCAGATCGGCGAGCCCCGCCGACGCCGGTTGGCCGGGCGGCATCAGATCGTCGAGATCGAGCGCGGGTTGCGGCGCGGCCGACTTGGCCGCTCCCTTCGGCGTGGGCAGCTCGGCGTCGGCGAGCGCGGACCGCGGAGCGGGCTTGCTCGACGTCTCCGCTCCAGCGAGCGGGCTCGCTCGTTTCGGCGCGGGGAGATCGGCGAGCTCGAGCGCGTCACGCTTCGGTGCCGGCGCGGGCACCCCCTTGGCGGGGGTCGGGATCCGCACGCCTGCCGACGGCGTGGGCACCTTCATGCCCTTGGCGGGTGCCGGGATCCTCGCCGGGATCGCGGGGATCTTCGTCGGCAGCTTGGGGATCGCGGGCACGGCCTTGCCGGGCACCGCGACCTTCGACTTGCAACTCGTGCAAGCCACGAACTTGGCCCCCGGCGGGACCTGGGCCTCGGCGATGCGGTTCACGGTGCCGCACGCCGCACAAGTCGCCTCGATCATCCAGCAACGATGATAGCGCGTCCGCTTCGCCGGATCTTCCTCCCGGCGAGTGACATCGCGGGCGCGTACCCGGTGGGCGATGTCGCGTGCGCTCGCAGCTCGCCCGCCGCGCCGGCGGTGAGGATCTCTCGCAACGGGCGCGTGCCTCGACCCGCGATCGATCGCGACGAGACCGTGATCCGGCGCTTGCCACTCACGTCGGGGGCACGGTAGGGTCCGCTTCCAACCAGCGGTCATCATTGAGGTAACGAATGCTCGATCCCGCGAGAATGGACGACGTGCTGCGCCGTGGCGGCGAGGTGGCCACGCTGGTGGGGAGCTGGACGTCGATCGACGAGCGCCGCCGCAAGCTGCAGGGCGAGCTCGATGCGCAGCGCCAGCAACGTAACCAGGCCAACGAGAAGATGGCCAAGCTGGACAAGAAGTCGGCGGAGTTCGCATCCGCGCGCGACGAGATGAAGGCGATCTCGACGCGCATCAAGGAAGGCGAGGCGCAGCTGACCGTGCTCGAGAGCGAGGCGGACGAGCTGCGCGCGTCGATCCCGAACGCACCGCACGCGAGCGTGCCCGCCGGTACGAGCGAGGCCGATAACCCCGTCCTCCACACGTGGGGACACAAGCCGACCTTCTCGTTCACGCCGAAGCCGCACTGGGATCTCGGCGCCGCGCTCGGCATCCTCGACTTCGAGGCGGGCGCGAAGATCACCGGCGCGCGGTTCACGGTGCTGCGCGGCGCGGCGTCGCGGCTGACCCGCGGCCTCATCAACTACATGCTCGATCTGCACGCGCAGCACGGCTACGACGAGGTGTGGCCGCCGGCGATCGTGCGGCGTGCGTCGTTACGCGGCACCGGCCAGCTGCCGAAGTTCGAGGCCGACCTGTTCAAGCTCGCGATCCCGACCGGCCCCGATCACGTCGCGGATAACGATCTGTTCCTGTCGCCGACGGCGGAGGTGCAGGTCACGAATCTCTACGCCGATCACATCTTCGAGCCCGGCGAGCTGCCGCGTCGGCTCACCGCGTACTCGCCGTGCTTTCGCGCCGAGGCGGGCGCCGGCGGCAAGGACACCCGCGGCCTCATCCGCCAGCACCAGTTCGACAAGGTCGAGCTCGTCAAGCTCGTCGAGCCCGAGCACAGCTACGGCGAGCTCGAGGCGCTGCGCCAGGACGCCGAGCGCGTGCTCCAGGGGCTCGGCCTGCACTATCGCGTCGTCACGCTGTGCACGGGCGATCTCTCCTTCACGTCGGCGAAGACGTACGATCTGGAGGTGTGGCTGCCGGGGCAGGACGCGTACCGCGAGATCTCGTCGTGCTCGAACTTCGAGGACTTCCAGGCGCGGCGCGCGAAGATCCGGTATCGGCCCGAGCCCGGCGCGAAGCCGCGGCCGGCGCACACGCTCAATGGCTCCGGCGTCGCGATCGGCCGCACGATCGTCGCGATCATGGAGCAGTACCAGCAGGCGGACGGCTCGATCGTGGTGCCCGCGGCACTGCGCCCGTACGTCGGCGGATTGGAGCGCATCGGCAACGAATAGCTGCCGAGAACACACGTTTTTGTCGCGCCTCGGGCAGGGGAAAAGGCCAGATCTGGCTTTACATCCCGGGTTTGATCCCTATAAATACCCCCTGCCTCTGGGACCGCCTGGAGGAGTGGCCGAGTGGTCGAAGGCAGCGGTCTTGAAAACCGCCGAGCGCAAGCTCCGGGGGTTCGAATCCCTCCTCCTCCGCGATGGCTTGATAACCGAATAGTGTCACGCAAGTGGTCATGGGCGGGACGAGGCGTCCGCTTCGTCCCGCACCAACTAACCGTTTTGGCATGCCGCGGTCTTCATATGGACAGATGGCCGAGTGGCTGAAGGCACCGGTTTGCTAAACCGGCGTATGGGGTTTTTCCTGTACCGAGGGTTCGAATCCCTCTCTGTCCGCAAATGATCATTTGGATCCGTAGCTCAATGGATAGAGCACCGGTCTACGGAACCGGGGGTTAGAGGTTCGACCCCTCTCGGATCCGCGAATGCTGAACGACGAACAATGGATGACCGTCGCGCTCGATGAAGCGCGCGCCGCGGCGGCGGCCGGTGATGTACCGGTCGGCGCGGTGATCGTGGACGAGAGCGGCAGGCTCCTCGGTCGCGGTCGCAACCGGCGCGAGCTCGATCGAGATCCGACGGCACACGCCGAGATCGTCGCGTTACGCGAGGCCGCGCACACGGTCGGTCAGTGGCGCGTCGAGGCAACGCTGTTCGTCACGCAGGAGCCGTGCCCGATGTGCGCGGGTGCGCTCGTCAACGCGCGCGTCAAGCGGCTCGTGTACGGCTGCCCGAATCCAAAGGCCGGCGCGGTCGCGACGCTGTACTCGATCGCGACGGATGCTCGGCTCAATCATCGAATCGATGTCGTCGGTGGCGTGTGCGCCGACGCGTGTATAGCGGTGCTGCAGCAGTTCTTCGCCGAGCTGCGCCGCGGTCCCGCCTACAGCAAGTAGTTCTGGACGGGTGTCCGAGTGGCCTATGGTGTCTGATTCGAAATCAGATGTGCGAAAGCACCGGGGGTTCAAATCCCTCCCCGTCCGCAATTTCAAAGGCTCGTCACCACCTTTGGAGCGGTGACCGAGTGGCCGAAGGTGCACGATTGGAAATCGTGTGTACCGCAAGGTACCGAGGGTTCGAATCCCTCTCGCTCCGCGCCAACAGCATGCTACTTGCGTGACGTCTTATGGTCCCGGGTGACGCTGAGGCTGTGAACCCCGCCAGGCCCGGAAGGGAGCAACGGTAGCGGAGTAGGCGGGTGCCTGGGGCCACCTTTTGAGAGCGACGATCGATAGATCGTCGCTCTTTTTTTGGGCTCTGTTGCTTCTGGCGGTGGCATCGAGCCAGACTTGACCGGGTGACCACTCGACTTCTCCTCGCGCTCTGCGCGCTGGCCGCCTGCGAGACGACGGGTGGCGATGCGGGGAGCGGCGGTGCGGCCGGCACCACGCTGGCCGAGAGCGGCACGCGTCGCGGCTCGGCCGGCGGCTTCTCGGCGACGCTCGCCAAGGAGCTGGGCCCGCCCGAAGGATCGCTCGGCGCGGCAGCGCCGGGTGCATCGACCACGCCCGGCAAGCCAGCCGCGACCGGCAGTGCATCGAACGGCGCTGGGAGCGCGGGCGGCTCTGCGACGGCGGCCATTGGCGACGCGGCGAGTGCCGGCGGTGCGGCGGGCACCGCGGCTGCTGCGAGCGCGGATACGTCGACCGCGGGCGCGGGCGGTGCTGCGAGTCCGGGCGATACCGGCACCGCGACGGCGAGCACGGGCGGCGCCGCGGGCACGACGGCGCCCGGGATCGCGAGCGGCACGGGCGCGACGGTGCAGACGATGGCCGGCAAGCTCTCCGCCGCATCGCCGCCGCCGGGCCAGAACGTGGCGCCCGCGACGAGCGGACGAGCCGGCGCCGTCGCCGCGCCGGCCGCGAATCGCGTGCACGTGAAGCCGTCGGCCGAGCTCGCCGCGATCAAGTTCGATCTCGAGCCGAACTGGGAGCGCGACGTCGGCGAGGCGGGCACGTTCTCGCTCGTCGTCAAGCTGCCGAACGGCGAGCAGCGCGTGTTCGCCGTGCGCTACGGCTACGAAGATCCGGCGGCGCCGTTCGACTGCGACCAGTACCGCAAGTTTCTCGACGAGAACAAGGTCATGACGGTCACGCTCAACCGGCAGCGCGGTGCCGCTTGCTACATCGAGGGCACCGAGAAGACCGGCATCGCGTCGTACCGCTACCTCGTCAACTTCGGCGGCAAGCGGCTCGTGTGTAGCGGCTCGCTCTACAAGGACTCCGCGTCGTCATCGCTGGGTGATCTCCGCGACAAGGTCCTCATGCAAGCCAAGAAGATCTGCGAGACGTTGGCGTTGTGACGCCAGACCCAGCGGGTATAGTGCCCGCCGGTCCGCATGTCCTATCTCGTCCTCGCACGTAAGTACCGGCCATCGACGTTCTCGGAGGTCGTTGGCCAGGAGCACGTGACGCGCACGCTGGGGAACGCGTTCGCGACCGGACGGGTTCACCACGCGTTCTTGTTCTGCGGCCCGCGCGGGTGCGGCAAGACCACGGTCGCGCGCATCGTCGGCAAGGCGCTCAACTGCGAGACCCCGAAGCCGGGGCCGACCGGCGGCACGCTCGAGCCGTGCGGCGAGTGCGGCGCGTGCACGAGCATCAGCAACGGCAGCGCGGTCGATTACCAGGAGATGGACGGCGCGAGCAACCGCGGCATCGATGCGATCCGCGAGCTCACCGAGGCGGTCCGCTACCAGCCGGCGGTCCTGCGCAAGAAGGTCTACGTCATCGACGAAGTCCACATGCTCACGACCGAGGCGTTCAACGCCTTGCTCAAGACGCTCGAGGAGCCGCCTCCGCACGTCACGTTCGTGCTCGCGACGACCGAGCCGCACAAGCTGCCGAACACGATCCTGTCGCGCTGCCAGCGCTACGACTTCAAGCTCGTACCGGCGTCGCGGCTCGCGCAGCACCTCGCGGCCATCTTCAAGCGCGAGCAGCTGACCATCGAGGCCGGCGCGATCAGCCTCGTCGTGCGCGAGTCCGGTGGCAGCGTGCGCGACGCGCTCTCGCTCTGCGATCAGATCATCTCGTACGTCGGCGACGCGATGATCACCGAGGCGCACGTCGCCGAGGTCCTCGGCGTCGCCGATCGCTCGTTGACTCGCACGCTGGTCACCGCGCTCGCGACCGGCGATGCGGGCGCGGCGCTCTCCGCGGTCGAGAGTGCGATCGAGCGCGGTGTCGACGAGGTGCAGCTCGCGCGCGCGATCGTTCGTTACCTGCGCGACCTCGCGGTGCTCCAGGTCGCGCCCGATCGTGGCGAGCTGGTCGATGCCTCCGACGAGGAGCGCGCGGAGCTGGTCGCCGAGGCCGCGCAGATCGAGCGCACGCGCGTCACCCAGATGTTCGATCGCATGCTGCGCTGCTGTGACGAGCTCGGCAAGACGCTGCAGCCGCGGCTCGTGCTCGACTGCGCGCTGATCGATGTCGCGACGATCGAGCCGCTCGTTCCGCTCGGCGATCTGATCGAGCGGCTCGGTGATCTCGAGGCACGCGTGGTACGCGGCGGTGCGCGCCCGGTGCCGCCGTCCGGAGGGGGCGGCGGCCGGCCGACAGCGCGGCCCACCGTGCCGCAGGGGCCCGCGGGCAAGACCAAGGGCGCGAGCGCGGCTCCGGTCGCGAGCGCGTCGAGTGCGGGGCCGGTCGCGAGCGCGTCGAGCGCGGGGCCGGTCGCGAGTGCGTCGAGCGCGGGGCCGGTCGCGAGTGCGTCGAGCGCGGGGCCGGTCGCGAGCGCGCCTTCGATCGATACCGCGACGCCCGCCCGCTCGACGCAGAGCGGTCCAGTCTCGACGCAGAGCGGTCCGGTCTCGACGCAGAGTGGTCCGGTCTCGATGCAGCCGAGTGGCCCGGTGCCGAAGGCCGAGAAGATCGCCGACGGGAGCGGGCCGACGGACGGCGCGCCCACGACGATCCCGCTGCCGGCCTCGGCGCAGGAGGCGCTGTCGGCGTGGGCGAAGGTGATCGACTACCTCGAGGAGCAGCGCAAGATCTCCCTGCGCGGCTACTACGAGTTCGCGCGCGTGCTCCGGTGGACCGCCGGCGAGGTCGAGCTCGGGTTCGCGGCCGACGACGACAGCCGGTGGGCCGGCGAGAACGCGACGGAGCAGGCGAATATCAACGAGCTACGCGCCGTGCTTGCCGATCTGGGCCACAAGGTCAAGGTGACGGTACGGATGCTCGACCAGACAGAATCGAAGAGCACCAGCGCGCGCTCGCTCGTCGAGTCCACGCGCGAGAAGTCGTCGGCCGAGCGCACACGCCGCGAGCAGGAAGCACGCGAGCACCCGATCACCAAGCACGTCTTGCAGGCGTTTGGCGCCTCGATCAAGGAGATCAAGACCGATGTCTAACGGAAAGATGCCCGACCTGAACGCGCTCATGAAGCAGGCGCAGAAGCTCCAAGGCGACGTCTCGAAGGTCCAGGAAGAGCTGGCGCAGATGCAGTGTGACGGCGCGGCCGGCGGCGGCCTCGTGACGGCGACGGTCAACGGTCAGTTCGAGGTCGTGCGCGTCAAGATCGACAAGTCGGTCGTCGATCCCAACGACGTCGGCATGCTCGAGGATCTGATCACCGCGGCGATCAACGCGGCGGCGACGCGCGTCCGCGAGGTCAGCAAGGAGAAGATGGCGTCGGTGATGGGCGGGCTCGGCGGCATGCCCGGCATGCCGGGGCTGTTCTAGCCACACTGCATATGGCCGCCGACCCGATTCGCCGGCTGGTCCAGGAGCTGTCTCGCCTGCCCGGGATTGGCGAGAAGACCGCGACGCGCCTCGCGTTTCACCTGGTGCGTGGCAACCGCCAGCAGGTGCTCGATCTGGCGCAAGCACTCGTCGACGTCACCGACAAGATCCGGCTGTGCTCGGTGTGCATGAACATGACCGAGCAGGATCCGTGCGTGCTGTGCAGCGACCCGCGCCGCGAGCCGGACACGATCTGCGTGGTCGCGTCGCCGTCGGATCTGATCGCGATCGACCGCGGCGGGCACTTCCGCGGCCGCTATCACGTGCTGCACGGCCTGCTGTCGCCGCTCGAGGGGATCGGGCCGGACGACATCCGGGTGGCCGAGCTGGTGCGCCGGCTCGGCGGGTCGACCGAGTCGGGGCCGGTCCGCGAGGTCATCATCGCGACCAGCCCCAGCGTGGACGGCGAGGCCACCGCGATGTACGTTGCTCGCGTGCTCAAGCCGCTCGGGGTCAAAGTCTCTCGGATCGCGACCGGCCTGCCGGTCGGCGGGGAGCTCGAGTACAGCGACCAGGCCACCATCGCCCGCGCCCTGGCCGGGCGAGCGACGATGTAGATCGGTCATTTAGCTCGGGCGTAGAGTTGAACGAAATCATTGGGGTTGATACCGTGACTCGACGGCGGGGAGCCCTCGATTTCACAGGGGCTTACCTACCAGAGGAGCCAAGGCCGCGATGATCCAACAGCTCGTGATGTACGAGGAGGAACTTGCGCAGATCAACCATGTCTGCGAGGTCCTTCATCGAGACGCAAACGCGAGGGCGGTGCTCGTCATCGACAAGAACGGCCAGGCGTTCGCACAGGCCGGTGAGGTCGAACAGCTCGACGTCACGTCGTTGTCGTCGCTGACCGCCGGCAACGTCGCCGCGACCGGCGCGATCGCCTCGCTGCTCGCCGAGAAGGAATTCGCCGGGCAGTTCCACGAGGGCGAGAAGACGAACGTCCACATCTCGATCGTGGGCCAGCGCGTCATCCTCGTCGTGCTGTTCGACGAGCGTTCCTCGCTCGGACTTGTCCGGCTGCGCGTGCGCAAGGCGACTGCCGAGCTCGTGCAAATCCTCGACGTGCTCACGAAGAAGAGCGCATCGGGATCGCAGCCGTCGGTGTTCTCGGAGATCACCGACGACGACATCGACAACCTCTTCAACGACTAGGCCCCGCGCGATGAGCTTCATCAACTACAGTTCGCGGGAGATCAACTGCAAGATCGTCTATTACGGTCCTGGTCTTTGCGGCAAGACCACGAACCTCCAGTACATCTACAACAAGACGAATCCCGAGGCGAAGGGCAAGATGATCTCGCTCGCGACCGAGACCGAGCGAACCTTGTTCTTCGACTTCCTGCCGCTCTCGCTCGGCGAGATCCGCGGCTTCAAGACTCGCTTTCACCTCTACACGGTGCCCGGCCAGGTCTTCTACGACGCGAGCCGCAAGCTGATCCTCAAGGGAGTCGACGGCGTCGTGTACGTCGGCGACTCGCAGATGGAGCGCATGGAGGCGAACATCGAGTCGCTCGAGAACCTGCGCTCGAACCTGCAGGAGCAGGGCTACGATCTCGACAAGCTCCCCTACGTCGTGCAGTACAACAAGCGCGACCTGCCCAATGCGATCCCGATGCCGGAGCTCGAGGAGGCGCTGAACCCGACGAAGGTTCCGAGCTTCGAGGCGGTGGCGCCGAAGGGGATCGGCGTGTTCGACACGCTGAAGGCAGTCGCGAAGCTCGTGCTGACCGAGCTGCGAAAAGGCGGATAAATGCAAGCAAGCACCGAGCGGCCGCGATTTCGTCAAGACTTAGTCGCCGAACCGATCGAGGACGGTGCGTCCCGCTTCATCGACGTCATGGACCCGGACAGCGGCACGCTGTTCCGCTTCTTCGAGGTCGAGTACGCGCTCGCCTGCGCGATGGATGGCCAGCGCGACGCCGGCGGCATCGTCAAGTGGGCCGACGAGGAGCTCGGGCTCAAGACCAGCGTGAAGGAAGTGGGGACGGTGATCGCGACGCTGGGCGACCTCGGCTACCTCGAGCGCGGCGCGGAAGCCGCGGCGGCGGCGGCGGCCCCCACGAAGCGGCCCACCCCAGCGGGCGGCATCAACCTCGAGAAGGGCGTCGTGCACGGCACCGCCCGACCGGCGACCCCGACGCCACCGGTCGAGCTCGGCCAGGCCGGCACGCAGCCCACCCGCAAGGAAGAGCTGCCGCGCGCGCCCGAGCTCGAGCTCGGTGCACCCGGACCTGCCGCGGCAGGCGCCGCGCGCGCCGGCGGCAAGGCGGCCGACATCGCGCTCGGCGCCCCCGGCCGCAGCCCGAACGTCGACGTCGATCTCGCGGCCGACGTGCCGCTCAGCCCGGCCGCGGTGAAGGAAGCGGTTCGCCAGTCGCAGGTCATGAAGGCCGTCGACGTGCCGCCCGAGCTGGCCGCCGAGCTCGAGAAGCCGGCCGCGAAGGCCAGCGTCCCCGCGACGAAGGCAGAGGCGAAGCCGGCCGCGAAGGCCGAGGCACCCGCGGCGAAGGCGGAGGCCAAGCCGGCCGCGAAGGCGGAGGCCAAGGCCGCTGCGAAGGCGGAGGCCAAGCCGGCCGCGAAGGAGGCCAGCCCGCCCGAGGCGGCTGCCGAGCGGCACCCGCGCGCCGACTCGAAGGTCCCGGTCGCGCCTGCCCGTGGTGTCAGCCCGGTGCTGATCGCGCTGCTGGTCCTCGCGATCCTCGCCGCCGGCGGGTACGCGCTGTGGAAGTTCGTCATCAACAAGCAGCCCGCGACCGAGTCGAACGTGAAGGTGGTCGAGCCACCTCCGCAGCCCGAGCCGCCGCCACCGCCGCCGGCCGAGACCGCGAAGCTCGCGGCCGCGCAGCCCGCCGCGGTCGAGGTCAAGCCGAGTGCCGCCGGCAAGCTCGCGTCGATCGTCGCGGCCGACACCGCGGTCAAGGAAGGCGATCCGATCGCGCGTCTCGACGGCTACAAGCCCAGCGAGGCGCAGGTCGCGAGCGCCGAGAAGGCACTCGCCCGCGCGAAGGACGCGGTCGCCGCCGCCGAGCACGATCGCGATGCCGCGCAGACTGCCGGCAACAAGAACGGTGTCGCGTCCGCCGAGAAGAAGATCGAGGCCGCACAGAAGTCCGTCACCGAGCAGGAAGCGAAGCTGGCGGCCGCGAACGCGTCGCTCGACAAGTTCGTGATCAAGGCGCCGCTCGCCGGCACGGTCTCGCCCGTCGCGAAGGCAAAGGCGAAGGTCTCGCCGACCGACGTGATCGCGACCCTGACGCCCGAGCCCACGCTCACCGCGACGTTCACCTCTGCTGGCTCCGTCGCGGCCGGCACGCACGTCCTGCTCGCGATCGCGAACAGCGATCAGAAGCTCGCGTGCACGGTCGCCGAGAGTGGCGGCGACGGCGCGAAGATCGCGTGCGCGAAGGATGCGGCGCCCGAGGGCACCGAGGTCACGTACGCGGGTGTCGATCCGAACGCGGCTGCGCCCAGCACGGACGAGTCCGCACCGGGAGAGGTGCCGCCGGCCGATGACCCGAACGCCGGATCCGACGGAGCACCCGGTCCCGACGAGGCCCAGCCCGAGGACACGCAGCCCGACGAGGGCGCCGACGACACCGGGGACGCGAAGCCGGAGAAGAAGGCCGAGAAGAAGGTACCGGCGCGCCGGCCGCGCCCGCGCCCGCGTCCGCGTCCGACCCCGAAGGCGGAGCCCGAGGCCGCCGCTGCCGACAAGCCGGCGCCCGGCTCGGGCTCGGCCGAGAAGCCCGCCGCGGGTAGCGACAAGCCCGCCGAGCCCGCTGCACCTGCACCTGCACCCGCGCCCGGCTCGGGCAGCGCGATGCTGTAGCGGATGCGCAGCGCCGGTCATCGCGCCGCCTGAGATCGCGCCGAGGTAGCGCGACCTCAGCTGCCCAGCGCGACGAGCGCGACCTCGATCCGCGAGAACACCCCGGCGGAGCTCGCGGTCGCGCACACGTCGAAGATCGCCGCGTCGTCGAAGCCCGCCTCTCGCAGCCGCACGAAGCTCGCGTCGGTGATCCGCCACGGCGCGAGCGTGACGAGCTCGGCGAGCTCGCGGAGCGCGTCATCGAGTGGATTCACGGTGAGATCGGTGGGTGGCGAGATGCCGCCGTCGCCCAGCCACGCTGCCACCCAGCGCGCGAGGAGGGTGCGCTGCCGTCGCGAGAGTGGCGCGTCGTGCGAGTAGAACATGTAGTGGCGCCACTCGGTGAACGCGGTCGCGGTCGCGGGCCGCTGCGCGACGTCGATCGCCGGCCGGCCGGTCACCAGCGCGGGCGCCGCCGGCCAGGGGGGCGTCGTCGGGTCGGCGTGGGGTGGCACGACGGCGACCGAATAATCGAGTGGTGCCGCGACGACGTCCGCGATCCGGTTGAGATGACCGAAGTAGGACGCGAGCGTGATCACGTGCAGGATGTCCTCGTCGGCGAGCCCGGCGGTCCGCGCGCGCGAGAGGTGACCGCGCGAGAGCGTCCACGGCGCGCTCGTGGCGGTGATCGCGAGCTCGGCGATCGCACGCATGCGCTCGGTCGGCGCGTCGGCAGCGAGCCGACGCGGCTCCTCGATCACCGTCGCGGCGAGGGCCGGGTCACCGTGCGCGGCACGCAGAAACTCTGCGTGACACGCCGTTCAATAGAAACACTGGTTGAGTCGCGACGTCAGCGCGTTGACCAGCTCGCGCTCGGACCAGGTCAGCGGCCCGGCACCGTTGAGCGTCGTCGAGGCGCTGAACACCTTGCCGATCAGCTGCGGATCGAGGCTGTGCATCGCGACGATGCCGGGCACACCGCCGTGCGCGGGCCGGTACACCGGCGGCAGCGGCCGCTCGCGCATACGATCGTAAATCTCGCGCAGCGCGCCGGTCGACGCCTCGTAGGTCGTGAATGCGAGCCCCACGTCCGCCAGCGTAACTCACGCGGCTGGGCTCGGGCTAGCGAGCAGGTCAGAGCGCGGTCAGCTTCTGGACCGCGAACTGGGCGCCCATCATGCCGAACCCCATGGCGCCCTTGTCGACCTTGCCCTCGACCTCGGCCCGCATGCCGTCCTTCGCACCGTCGACCGATCCGGTGAGCTGATACTGATCCCCCTCGTCCGTCTTGAGCAACCAGGCGCCGCCCTCGATGTCCGTCCGGGTGATCGTGCCCTTTAGCTTCATACCAGGACGATAGCAGTGATCGACCGTGCGACAATGTGGGGGATGCGGCGCCATCCGCTCGCCGACGCTGGCTACCGGATCGAGCGCGGGCTCGCCATCGCCATCGTGTTGGCGGCGGCGGCGCTGGCGGCCACGGCGCAGGCACGTGTCGTGCGCATCACGAGGCTCGCCGACGTGTGTCCCGGCAATGACAACTGGGACAAGGTCGCGCAGTGCATCCGCCGGCACGGCACGCTGACGATCGAGCGCGATCAGCCAGACCTCAAGCTCGTGCGCGTCGCGGCCCCGTCCAGCTTCGCCGGGTTCTATCTGTACGCGCACGGCGCCAAGTGGACCCACCGGGGCTCCCTGCGGGTCTCCGAGGAAGGGGAGCTGCTCGGCTTGTCGCGGGTTCGCTTCGGGGCTCACGCCGGCCACCGCGTCGATGTCGGCACCGTCCGGACGTCGGCAGTCACCCTCGACGGCGTGAGCAGCGTCGGCGCGCAGGTACGCGAGCGCGAGTCACTCGTCTGCTTCGACGACGACTGGGGCTGTGTCGTCGTGACGACCGCGTGCGACGTGCTCGTCGCCGGCAAGGCGTACTACGCGTTTCGCGGCGCTCTCGTGTACGAGCACCACGAGTTGCGCGTCGTTGGCGACCGCGCGCACATCGCGCCCCACTGCGAGCAGGACGAGCTCGTGCTCGCGGATCAGTAGGTGAGCTGATCGGAGACGTACTCGCGGTCGACCGTGAGCGGCTGCTCGTAGATCTCGTGCGCGTAGAGATAGCGGTAGCGCGCGTAGTTCTCGGTGACCTTCTTCATGTACCCGCGGGTCTGCGTGTACGGGACCAGCTCGACGAGCTCGTCGATCTCGCGGTCTCCGTACTCGTCGAGCCAGCGCATCACCGGTCGCGGCCCGCTGTTGAACGAGCCGGCGCCGAGCGGGATCTGATCCTTGAACTTGTGCAGCAGGTGGCCGATGTACCAGCTGCCGAGCATCACGTTGTACTCGGGCGTGTAGAGCTTGCCCGGATCGTACGCGAGCCCGAGCTGCTTCGCGACCCGCCGCGTGGTCGCCGGGATCATCTGCAGCAGGCCCTGCGCGTCGGCGTAGGACAGCGTGTGCGGATCGAAGCCGCTCTCCTTGCGCATGATGGAGTGCAGGTAGCCCTCGGGGTTGTTGCCGAGGTGCTGGTGCTTCTGGACGAGCTCGAGGAACGCGAGTGGATACGCGTTCTCCCACCAGCGCTTCGCGTCGCCGACGGGCGGCCCGTCGAGCGCGCTGCGGCCGTAGATCACCGCGAGGGTCCACGGCCGGTTGAAGTTGTCGGCCTTGAGGTACCGATCGAGCAGCATCGCGAACGCCGCACCGCGATCGTTGCGCCGCAAGAACGCGCGCTCGTCGCGTGCGAGCTCGTCGCCGGCGGCGGTGCGGAGGCCCGCCGCGATCAGCTCGTCGGCGCGCACGATCAGCGGATCGCGCGCGAGAGCCTCGTCGACCTTGTCGGCAAACGCCGGGCCTTGCGGCTTCGGATCCGCGGTACCGAACGGGCCGATCTTGACGCCGAGTGTCGCGAGCCGCGCGCGCGCGAGCAGCGCGTACCACGAGAACGGATGCTTCTCGACGGTCTCGCGGTAGGTCGCGATCGCCTCGTCGTTGCGCTTGAGGCGCTGGTCGATGCGGCCGAGCCAGTACATGCCCTTGCCGCCCTCGAGCCGGCTCTTGTACTTCGCGAGGCGCGCGAGATACGTGCGAGCCTGATCCCACTCGCCGAGGAAGTAATGGGCCATGCCGAGGAACCAGGTCGCGTCGTCGACCCACTTCGAGCGCGGATACTTCCTGAGCGAATCCTCGAGCGGCTTGATCGACTCGCGGTACCGGCCGCGGTTGAAGTCGAGCCAGCCCGACAGGTACTGGGCCTCCTCGGCCCACCGCGTGTGCGGATAGCGCGCGACGACCTTGTGGTACCAGACGATCGCCTCGGAGTCGTGATCGGCCCGCGACAGCGCGCGCGCGCCATGGAACATCGCCTCGGCGGAGTTCAGCTTCTCGTAGACGCCGAGCAGCAGCTTCGCGGCATCGCCGTAGCGGCGGCGCATCGAGAACAGCGTCGTCCCCATCCAGTAATCGCGCTGGGTCGCGAGCGCATCCGAGATCCCCGATGTCGGGATCAGCGCGAGCTCGTCGAGCGCCTGGTCCCACTCGTGCGCCGCGTGCAGCTGCCTGGCGCGCGCGAGGTGCTCGTCGGGCGTGAGCGGGGCGCCGCCGAGCTCGAGCATCCGCTGCTCGGCGCGCTCGGCGAGTGGATGCGCGGGATGGTCGAGCAGGAACGCGCGGTACGCACGCGCACTCGGCCGCGCCTCGGCGATCCGGAACATCGCGGTGCCGGCATCGCCGACCCGGCGCGCGTGCTTGTTCGCGACGAGCCGCGCGTAGGCCTTCGCGGCACCGGCGCGGTCCCCCTTCGCCCAGGCGCAGTCGGCGAGTCGCCACGGCACCTGTGCGGCGAAGCTCGATGTCTTCACCTTCGCGAGCCTCGCGAAGGCCCGCTCCGCCGTCGCGATCTCACCCGAGCGCAGCGCGACCATGCCGCGCAACCAGAGGACGTAGTCCTGCGCGATCACCTTGCGATCGTCGATCTTCGCGAGGTGCTTCGCGGCGGCGGCGAGGTCGTTGTGATCGTACGCGCGGTACGCCTCGCCGAGCTGCTTCGCGGTCGCGACGTCGACCCGCTGCGTCGTGCGCTGGATTGCCGCGTGCTTCGGCCTGGGCTTGGTCTTGTGGCGGGGCCGCGCGTCCGCCGAGGCGACGAACGCGAGGAGCAGCGCGCACACCAAATGCCGCACCATCCGTCGAGTATGAAGTATAACGCCCGCGATGGCATACGCGGCCCTCGACTACTACGCGCTCGACGAGCTGTTCACCCACGAGGAGCGCATGGTGCGCGACACGGTGCGGGAGCTCGTGAGCACGCGCATCATGCCGGGTATCGGCAAGCACTGGTCCGCCGGCACGTTTCCACACGAGCTGGTCCCCGTGTTCGGCGAGCTCGGTCTGCTCGGGCCTTCACTGACCGGCTACGGCTGCGCCGGCATCAGCCCGACCGCGTACGGTCTCATCTGCCAGGAGCTCGAGCGCGGCGACTCGGGAATTCGCTCGTTCTGCTCGGTGCAGGGCTCGCTCGTCATGTACCCGATCTGGGCGTTCGGCTCGGAGGAGCAGAAGCAGACCTGGCTGCCCGAGATGGCGGCCGGCCGCGTGATCGGCTGCTTCGGCCTCACCGAGCCCGACTTCGGCTCGAACCCGAGCGGCATGCTGACGACCGCGACGCGTACGAACGCCGGCTACCGGCTGACCGGCACGAAGCGCTGGATCACGAACGGCTCGGCCGCCCACGTCGCGCTCGTGTGGGCCAAGCTCGACGGCGTCGTGCGCGGCTTCCTCGTGCCGACGAAGACGCCGGGCTTCTCCGCGCGTGACATCCACGGCAAGTGGTCGCTGCGCGCGAGCGTGACCAGCGAGCTCGTGCTCGAGGACGTCGAGGTCGGCGAGGACGCGCTGCTCCCGGGCGTGCAGGGGCTCAAGGGGCCGCTGTCGTGTCTGTCCCAGGCGCGGTTCGGCATCTGCTACGGCGCGGTCGGCGCGGCGATGGCGTGCTACGACGAGGCGCTGTCGTACGCGAAGGATCGCGTGCAGTTCTCGCGGCCGATCGCCGGCTACCAGCTCGTCCAGCGCAAGCTCGTCGACATGGTCGAGGAGATCACGAAGGCCCAGCTGCTGTGCTGGCGAATGGGCCGCCTCAAGGAGGCGGGCACGCTGACGCCGTCGCAGATCTCGCTCGCGAAGCGCAACAACGTCGCGATGGCCCGCGACTGCGCGCGAGATGCGCGCGACATCCTCGGCGCGAACGGCGTCACCGATGACTACCAGTGCGGTCGCCACATGCTGAACCTCGAGAGCGTGTACACGTACGAGGGCACGCACGACATCCACACGCTCGTCGTCGGTCAGGACGTCACGGGCCTGCCGGCATTCGATCACTGAGATGGCGCCGTACCGTGGCGCCGCCGACACGCGTGCACCGGACGTGCTGGTGTGCGCCGGGCTCGATCCGTCGGGTGGCGCGGGCCTGATCGCGGACGTGCGCGTCGTCGCCAATCTCGGCGGCCGGCCGACCGGCGTCGTCACCGCGCTCACCGTGCAGAACACGACCGGTGTCGTCGACTTCCAGGCGTGCGATCCCGACCTGGTCGGTCACCAGCTCGCGTTTCTGCTCACCGACATCGAGGTCCGCGCGGTGAAGATCGGCATGCTCGGCTCGACCGGGATCGCGAAGGCGATCGCGAACGCGCTCCACCTGACGCACGCGCCCGTCGTCTGGGATCCGATCCTCGCGCCGACGCGTGGCACCACGTCGTTTCTCGCGGGCACCGTCGAGGAGGCGCTGACCGCGCTGCGCCCGCACCTCACGATCGTCACGCCGAACAAGCACGAGCTGTTTCTGTTGACCGGGCTGCCGACCGGCGATCAGGTGATGGCCGAGGTCGCGGCGCGCCAGCTCGCGAAGCAGCTCGACTGCGCGGTGCTCGTCAAGGGGGGCCACTTCACCGGCGACGAGTCGGTCGATCTGCTCGTCACCGCGACCGAGCAGACGGGTCTGCGCGCGCCGCGCATCCCCGGCGGCGAGGACGTGCACGGCACGGGCTGCGCGCTGGCCTCCGCGATCGCGACGTACCTCGCGCACGGCCGCGAGCTGGCGGAGGCGTGTCAGCTCGCCAAGCAGCTGGTCGCCGGCATGATCGAGAGTCCCGCGCATCCCGGCCGCGGCGCACCGGCGGTCGTATGAAGGTCGTGGTCACGGGCGCGACCGGGTTCATCGGCCGGCCGCTCGTCGCGGCATTGCGCGACCGCGGTGATGACGTGATCGCGCTCGTGCGCGACGTCGAGCGCGCGAAGGGAGCCCTGCGCGGTGACGAGCCGGCGGCGGCGCCGGCCGGGGGGCACGTGCGGGGCAGCCTGCACCTCGTGCTCGCCGAGCTCGAGACGCAGGGCCTGTGGTGCGATCGGCTCGATGGCGCTGATGCGGTCGTTCACCTCGCGGGCGCGCCGGTCGCGGGCCGGCGGTGGAACGCGCGCGAAAAGCAGCTGATCCGCGACAGCCGCGTCGAGTCCACGCGCACGCTCGTCGAGGCCCTCGCGAAGACGACCGAGCGGCCGCGCGTGCTCGTCACCGCGTCGGGCATCGACTACTACGCGCTCGCGAGCAGCGATCACGACTTCGATGACGACGAGGTGACCGAGGCCGACCCGGCCGCCGACACGTTCCTCGGTCGGCTGTGCCGCGACTGGGAGCGCGAGGCGCAGGCGGCCGAGGCGCTCGGCGTTCGTGTCGCGTGCATGCGCACCGGTCTCGTGCTCGGCCGTGGTGGTGGCGCGCTCGCGAAGCTGCGTCGTCCGTTCGAGCTGTTCGCCGGCGGCAAGCTCGGCAGCGGCCGCCAGTGGATGTCGTGGATCCACGTCGCCGACGTGGTCGCCGCGTACGTGGCGGCACTCGGCGACGAGCGCTACCGCGGCCCGATCAACCTGGTCACCGAGTCGGTCCGCAACGCCGACTTCACGCGCGAGCTCGGCCACGCGCTCGGCAAGCCGGCGTGGCTGCGAACCCCGGCGTTCGCGATCAAGGCCGCGGTCGGCGGGGAGTTTGCCGAGTCGATCCTCGGCGGGCGACGCGTCGTCCCGGCGAAGCTGCAGGAGCTCGGCTTTCGCTGGCAGCACCCCACGCTCGCCGGCGCGCTCGCCGCAGCGCTGTGATCACTTCTCGAGCTGATACTTCTGGACGAGCCGGATCAGGTTGCGGCGCGAGACCTTGAGCTCCTCGGCCGCGCGCGTCTTGTTGCCGCCGTGGCGGCGGATCGCGGCGCCGATCATCTTGCGCTCGAGCGCCTCGACCGCGGCGGGCAGCGATCCGGTGTCGTAGACCGGCTCCTCGTCGGGCGGCGTGAACTGGCGGATGCGCGGCGATAGCAACGTGCCCTCGATCGCGGGCGACTCGCCGGCGAGCACGACGAGGCGCTCGATCTCGTTCTCGAGCTCGCGCACGTTGCCGGGCCAGGGATAGGCGAGCATCTGCGCCTGACAGTCGGCGGTCAGCCGCTTGGGGCGGCCGTTGCGGCGATGGCGGCCGAGGAAGTAGTCGATCAGCAGCGGGACGTCGTCGCGTCGCTCGCGCAGCGCGGGCAGCGTCAGGTTGATGACGTTGACCCGATAGTACAGATCTTCGCGGAACTGACCGGCGGCGACCATCGCGGCGAGGTCGCGGTTCGTCGCCGCGATGATGCGGACGTCGACCTTGCGAGTCTCGGTGTCGCCGACGCGGTTGAACGTGCCCTCCTGCAGCACGCGCAGCACCTTGACCTGCAGCGCGGGCGACATGTCGCCGATCTCGTCGAGGAAGAACGTGCCCAGATCGGCGGTCTCGAACAGGCCGATCTTGTCGGCGACCGCACCGGTGAACGCGCCGCGCTTGTGGCCGAACAGCTCGGAGTCGAGCAGGTTGTCGTTGAACGCGGAGCAGTTCGTGATCACGAAGCGCGCCTCGCGGCGCGGCGACCGATCGTGGATCGCGCGCGCGACCAGCTCCTTGCCGGTGCCGTTCTCGCCCTGGATCAGCACCGTCGAGTCGCTCGGCGCGACGCGATCGAGCAGCGAGTACAGCTCGAGCATCGGCCCCGCCGCACCCACGATTCCCGCATAGCCGGTGCGCCGGCCGCGCCCGAGCGGGCCGCCTTCGGCGTCACCGTCGGTCTCGCGGATGCCGTCGCGCTCGCGCAGCGCCGCCGCGACGTCGAGCGCCGCCTCGCCCAGCATGTGCTCGATCAGGCCGACCTCGGGCGCCGACAGATCGGGTGCGATCACGGCGAGCCCGGGGCCGGCCGGATCCTCGGGCGACAGCGGTGCGAATGCGGCGGGCTCCGATGGTCGCCGCTCGACGAGCGTCAGCTCGAGGCCACGCCGGCGCAGCACGCCCCGCACGTGCCGCAGCACGCGTAGGTCGAGCCCTTGCCACCAGGGAGACCTCATCGTCGCCAGTGTGACAACGCGTCACAGCTCTGACAAGAGAGCCCGACGATCGCTTGCTCACCGACGGCGAGGCCCACACGCCTCAGCTACCGGACAACGTTCAATAAATCCCGCTCGCGACGTCACGCGGGCAAATCGACGCACCAGCGCAGCGCGCTGCGGCACTCGAGCCAACCGCGTTCGTCGGCAAGCAGATACGGCGACTCGACCGTGACGACCTCGAGCCCGCGCTCGACCCCGTACTTGGTGCCGAACGAGCCCGGGCACGGATAGCCCATGTCGTGCTCGGCCGGGTACCCCGAGAGCTCGGCCATCTCGCGCGCGAGCTGCTCGCCGCGGCCGTCCCAGTTGATCATGCGGTAGGTCGCGTGCACGGCGATCAGCCGCTCGGCGCCGACCTGATCGATCAGCGCCGCGAGCGCGTGGGTCTCCGGCTGATCCTCGGGCGCGGTGCCCGGGTTGTAGCCGGGGCGCCGGTCGGTGCCCCAGCTCGCGGACGCGAAGTTGCGGTTGAGGTCGATGTCGTTCGCGTTGTTGCGCGTGCCGGCGAGCAGGCCGTCGACGTTGACCACCGGGACGATCCACGTCTCGCGCCCGGGTGGCCGCTCGACCAGCTCGTCGGCGAGCCGCTCGAGCATGAGCTGGCTCACCGGCTCGTCGCCGTGGATCGCGCCGAACAGGATCGCCGGTGGGCGCTGCTTCGCGTACGACGGCGGCGAGAAGCAGACCGCCTCGATCGGGCGACCGAGGACCGTCTGACCGATGACCAGCTCGCGTCGCTCGCTCACTCGACTTGCTTGCCGATGACGGTGGCGAGCCCGTAACCGACGAGCACGGTGTACGCGACACCGGGCGCCCACTTGACGAGCGTGCCCGGCGCCTTCGAGACGACGTCGCCGATGTGACCGTCGCCGAGCAGCGCGAGTGCGAACGCGGCGATCGGGAACAGGATCACCGCCCAGGCGAAGATCTTGGCGCCCGCGGTCGCCGGGCCCGGCATCCACGCGAGCAGGCACAGCACGACGAGCACGATCTGCGCGAGCGCGACGATCACGATCTCCATGTGGTTGCCGGCCTCGATCAGCGCCTTGAGCAACGCGACCAGCGGGATCTGACCGCCGTCGGGCACGAGGTACGGCACGAGCATGCAGATCACACCGATCGTCACGAGCACGCGCGCGAGCAGCGACTCGGTGTACTCGTTGCGCACCAGCAGCCCGGGGACGAGCGCGAGCACGCCGACGAGCTGGATCAGCTGCTGCCACTCGCCCACGTGACCGGAGACCGCCATCGGCACGAAGATGCCGCACAGCCCGAGCACCGCGGCGAGCGTGCCGCGGGGCAGCGATGGCATCGGGATCGCGGCGAACACGATCGCGAGCAGACCGACGCCGGCCCACACGAG
>DAIRFU010000228.1:0-10020 GCA_036794935.1 Kofleriaceae bacterium
ATCGGGCGGCAATATATTGGAAGTCACCAAGCAGATCTGCGACATCGTCAAGGGCCCGGTCTCCGCCGAGGTCGTCAGCACGACGCACGACGAGATGATGAAGGAAGCGCGCGAGCTCGCCGCGCTCCGCGACAACATCGTCGTCAAGATCCCGCTGATCGCCGAGGGCCTCAAGGCTGTGCGCACGTGCAGCCAGGCGGGCATCAAGACCAACGTCACGCTGTGCTTCTCGGCGACCCAGGCGTTGCTCGCGGCGAAAGCCGGCGCGACGTACATCTCGCCGTTCGTCGGCCGGCTCGACGACATCTCGACCGACGGCATGCAGCTGATCGGCGAGATCCTCGAGATCTACGATAACTACGGGTTCGCGACCGAGGTGCTCGTCGCCTCCGTGCGCCACCCGATGCACGTCCACCAGGCGGCACGGATGGGCGCGCACGTCGCGACCTGTCCGTTCTCGGTCCTGCTCCAGCTCGCGAAGCACCCGCTGACCGACATCGGGCTCGCGAAGTTTCTCGCCGACTGGGAAAAAGTTCCGAAGTGAGCCGTGCCCGAGGGCCCGCACACAGCCGGTGAGCCGACCGCGCGGCGCGCGTTCTCGGTCGCGGTGTACGCCCGGCGTGGTGATCGCGTGCTCGTCATCGAGCACCGCCGGCTGAAGACGTGGCTGCCGATCGGTGGCGAGCTCGAGCCCGGCGAGACGCCGGCGGAGGCCGCGGTCCGCGAGCTGCGCGAGGAGACCGGCCTCGCCGCGACCTGGCGCGCGGTCGCCGGCGCGCTCGACGGTGTGCCCACCGGTCTGATCGGGTACGAGGAGCACCAGGCCGGCAGCAAGGGCCTGCACATGAACTTCGTGTTCGTGTGCGAGGTTGCGCCCGATGCCGAGGTGCGGCCCAACCACGAGTTCGGCGCGTGGCGCTGGGTGAACCGGGCCGAGCTCGATGGCCTCGAGTCGCCGCTCAACGTGCGACAGTTCGGCTATCTCGCGCTCGACGCGTGGTAAGGGACAGCGTCCCCGATGCGGATCCGCCAGCACGTCAACCCACGCGACGTCTTCTTCGAGACGTTTCGCGGCGAGAAGCCGGTCCTCGATCCGGCGCGCGAGCTCGAGGTCGAGATCGGGTGCGCGGACGCGCAGTTCTTGTTCGAGCGCGCGGCGCAGGATCCGGCTCGGCAGTACGTGGGGCTCGAGATCCGGGAGGACCTGGTCCGCTGGGTGACCCGCAAGGCACGCCGGGAGAACGCGCCGGTGCACGCGGTGTTCTGCCACGCGCAATTGCACGTCACGGCGATCTTCGACGCGGGCGCGGCGAGCCGGGTCTACGTGAACTTTCCGGACCCGTGGTTCAAGCGCCGTCATCACGTCCGCCGCATGGTCGACGCGGTGCTCGCCGAGCAGGTCGCGTACATGCTGCGCGCCGGCGGCGAGCTGTTCGTGCAGACGGATGTCTGGGAGATCGCGCTCGACGCGATGACGAGCTTCGAGCGCGACGGTCGGTTCGACAACGTCGCCGGCGAGTGGACGTTCTGGAAGCAGGGCAATCCGTACGGCGTGCGGTCGTGGCGCGAGCAGAACGCCGAGGAGACCGGGCTGCCGATCTGGCGCATCCTGTTTCGCCGGCACTGAGCACGGTCACGCGTGGTCGAGGACCTGCGCCTGCTTGATGCGGTCGCTGCGGAACTGGCGGTCCTGGTTGGTCTCGAGATCGATGCAGTTGAGCAGCGTGATCGAGCGCTCGAAGATCAGCGCCTTGATCCGCACGATGCGCGGGGTCAGCTGCCACGAGCTCTTCGCGTAGACGATGCGCAGGGGCCGCGCCTCGAACCAGGCCGTCTCGATCGCGTCGCGGACCGCGGGTGGGATCGGTAGCGCGGGCACGCCGACGAACTGGAGCTGACCGACGAGCGTGAGCAGCTCGCGCTGCGCCGACGTGGTCAGTGCAGCCCGCACCTTGTCGGCGGCTCGCTCGATCGCCTTCGGGAACGGGATGATCCGCTGCTCGAGCGTGAAGCGGGTCAGCGCGACCAGCAGCGCGGCCTCACGTGCGGTGAAGTTGATCGGCGGGAGCTGGTAGTTCTTGTCGAGGGCGTAGCCGCCACCCCGGCCGCGGTCGGCGCGGATCGGCATGCCGGCATCCTGCAACGCTTCGAGATCGCGATAGATCGTCCGCAGCGTGACGCCAAAGCGCTGGGCGAGCTCGGCGGCGGTGATCCCGGTGCGACGCGCCCTCAGCGCCTCGGCGATCGCGAACAACCGGCTCTTCTTGCGCATAAAGCTGACAAAAGGCTGTCACGAAGGGAGGCCAAGCTCCAGTTCGAAAGGAACAATCCAATGACGATCGATTTGACCAAGAAGCTCCCGCGTCCCGCCGGCCACCACAGCATCACGCCAGCCTTCATCGTGCCCAAGGCCGGCAAGGTGATCGACTTCCTCCAGCGCGCGTTCGCCGGCGAGGTCGTCGACCGCTACGACGGTCCGAACGGCGAGGTGCTCCACGCCGAGGTCCGGATCGGCGACTCGATCGTCATGGTCGGCGAGGCCGGGCAAGGCCACGGGAGCGACCCGATGCCGGCCGCCTTCTCGTACTACGTCGATACCGGCGAGGCGGTGGACGCGGCGTACCAGCGTGCGCTCGCCGCCGGCGCGACCTCCGAGAGGGCGCCGGAGAACCAGTTCTACGGCTACCGGAGCGCGACCGTTCGTGACCTCGGCGGCAACAAGTGGACGATCTGCGCCGTGGTGGAGGAGCTCACGCGCGCCGAGCTCGAGAAGCGCCTGGCCGGCGCGAAGCACTAGGCGCATGACCCGCGACGACGAACACATTCACCGGGCCTGGTGGCTCTGGTTGGCGAAAGGAATGAACGATGCAACTCCACTACGGAAGTCTGTCCTGGAACGCGCGCCGCGTGACGATCACGGCGAGGCTGCTCGGCCTCCAGCTCGAGGAAAAACACGTCGACTTGCGTGACCCCACGGATCGCGCCGCGCTCGTCGAGCTCAACCGGAACAACAAGGTCCCCGTGCTCGTCGACGGTGACTTCGTGCTGTGGGAATCGATCGCGATCATGCAGTACCTCTGCGATCGCACGCCCGGTCAGACGCTGTACCCGACCGAGCCCCGCGCGCGCGCCGAGGTGAACCGCTGGCTGTCGTGGTCGCAGGCGCACTGGGGGCCGGCGATCAGCGGGCTCGGCTGGGAGCATGCCTGGAAGAAGCTCGTCACCGGCGCCGCTCCCGACCTCGAGCAGGTGAAGCGTCAGGAGACGTTCTTTCATCAGTTCGCGGCGGTGCTCGACGCCCACCTCGCGAACCGCACGTGGCTCGCCGGCGACGGGGTCACGCTCGCCGATGTCGCGGTCGCGACCCCGCTGATGATGACAACGCTCGGCCGGCTGCCGGTCCGGTCCTACGCGAACGTGCAGGCCTGGTTCGCGCGCTTCCAAGAGCTTCCCGCATGGCGGGCCACCGAGCCCGCCCAGCTGGCGATGCTCGAGAAGCAGTTCGTGAGCTAGAGTCCACGCCGTGAGCACGTACCGCGGCAAGAAGGCCCGCCGCAGCGACGAGGGTGCACCTCCGCCGCCGCTGCCGGCGCGCACGGAGTCGCCGTTCAAGCTGAAGTCGCCGTACGAGCCGGCGGGCGATCAGCCCAAGGCGATCCGCGAGCTCGTCGAGGGCCTGCGCCGCAAGGACGAGGCCCAGGTGCTGCTCGGCATCACCGGCTCGGGCAAGACCTACTAGGTGGCGAACGTGATCGCCGAGACCGGCCGGCCGACGCTGATCATCGCGCACAACAAGATCCTGGCGGCGCAGCTCTACGGCGAGCTCAAGGCGCTGTTTCCCGACAACGCGGTCCACTACTTCGTCAGCTACTACGACTACTACCAGCCCGAGGCGTACGTGCCGACGACGGACACCTTCATCGAGAAGGACTCGATCGTCAACGAGGAGATCGACCGCATGCGCCACGCGGCGACGTTCGCGCTGCTGTCGCGGCGGGACGTCATCATCGTCGCCTCGGTGTCGTGCATCTACGGTATCGGCGATCGCGAGACGTACGCGGCGATGACCTGCGAGCTCGACGTCGGCACGTCCGTCGATCGCGACGCCGTGCTGCGCCGGCTCGTCGAGCTGCAGTACGAGCGCAACGACATCGACTTTCACCGCGGCACGTTCCGCGTCCGCGGCGACACCGTCGAGGTGTTCCCCGCGTACGAGGCCGAGACGGCGATCCGCATCGAGTGGTGGGGCGACCAGATCGAGGCGATGAGCGAGATCGATCCCCTGCGCGGCGGCATCAAGCGCAAGCTCGACCGCACGGTGATCTTCGCCGCCTCGCACTACGCGACGCCGGCCGAGACGATGCGTCGCGCGTGCGAATCGATCCGCAGCGAGCTCAAGGTGCGGCTCGAGCAGCTCTCGCAGGAGGGCAAGCTCCTCGAGCGCCAGCGGCTCGAGCAGCGCACGATGTACGACCTCGAGTCGATCGAGCAGATGGGGTTCTGCTCGGGGATCGAGAACTACTCGCGCCACCTCACCGGGCGCAGCGTCGGCGAGCCGCCGCCGACCTTGATGGACTACTTCCCCGACGATTACCTGCTGATCGTCGACGAGTCGCACCAGACCGTGCCGCAGATCGGCGCGATGTACAACGGCGACCGCTCGCGCAAGGAGACGCTCGTCGACTACGGCTTCCGGCTGCCGAGCGCGCTCGACAACCGCCCGCTGCGCTTCGACGAGTGGCGGGAGCGCGCGCGCCAGACCATCTACGTGTCGGCGACGCCGGCGGACTGGGAGCTCAACGAGGCGAAGGGTGTCGTCGTCGAGCAGATCATCCGGCCGACCGGCCTGCTCGATCCCGAGGTCGAGGTGCGTCCGGTCGCGCACCAGGTCGATGACCTGCTCGCCGAGATCCGCGAGCGCACCGCCGCCGGTGACAAGGTGCTGGTCACCACGCTCACCAAGCGGATGGCCGAGGACCTCACGGAGTACTACCGGGAGATCGGCGTCAAGGTCCGCTACCTGCACTCGGACGTCGACACCCTCGAGCGCATCCAGATCATCCGCGACCTGCGCCGCGGCGAGTTCGACGTGCTCGTCGGGATCAACCTGCTCCGCGAGGGCCTCGACATCCCCGAGGTGTCCCTCGTCGGCATCCTCGACGCCGACAAGGAGGGCTTCTTGCGCAGCGAGCGCTCGCTGATCCAGACGATCGGCCGCGCGGCGCGCAACATCCGCGGCAAGGTGCTGCTCTACGCCGACAAGGAGACCGACTCGATCCGCGACGCGGTCGGCGAGACCCGGCGCCGCCGTGGCGTCCAGCACGCGTTCAATCAGCAGCACGGGATCGTGCCGAGATCGGCGAGCCGCGCGATCATGGATATCCAGCTCGCCGAGCCTATGCCGAAGAAGGGCGGCAGGTCGCTGCAGATCGGCGCGGTCGATCTCAAGAAGATCGACGACCTCGACTCGCTGCGCGCCGCGATCGACAAGCTGCGCACCGAGATGCGCCAGGCCGCGGCAGACCTCGAGTTCGAGCGCGCGGCGGCTCTGCGCGACAAGGCACGCGAGCTCGAGCAGATCGAGCTGCAGATGCGCTAGCCTCGCAGGCGATGGCGGAGCCGATGCGCGCCCTGCATGCCGTGCGCGCGGTTCGCGCGGCGCTCCGCCATGGCTTCTACGCCGTCCTCGATCGCAACGACGAGGCCCTCGCGCGCACGCTCGTTGGACCGGGAGGCGCCCGCGTGCTCCAGGTCCGGATCAAGCCGGCACCGGTCGACGAGATCGTGCGGGTCGCCCGGATGGCTCGCCGCGTGTGCGACGACGCCGGTGCGCAGCTGATCGTCAACGATCGCATCGACGTCGCGCTCGCGGTCGGCGCCGACGGCGTTCACCTGGGCCAGACCGACGTGCCGCTCGCGGATGGGTGCGCGCTGGTCGGCACGCACCTCGCGATCGGCGTGTCGACGCATGACCTCGCTCAGGTCGGGGCCGCGGCCGCGCTCGCGCCGGCGTACATCGCGTACGGCCCGATCTTCACGACCACGACCAAGCAAGATCCCGATCCGGTGCAGGGCCTCGTCGCGCTGCGTGCCGCGGTCCGGGCCGCCGGCGGGATCCCGGTGGTCGCCATCGGCGGCATCACGCCGGCCACCGCGCGTGCGATCTATGCCACGCGCGCGGCCTCGATCTGCGCGATTGGCGCGGTCAACGGCGCCGCCGATGTTGCCGCTGCCGCACGCGCGCTCCGCCGGCTATCCCCGTGGATGGAAAACACCGATGCTTATCGCGTGTTGCGCTGGCATCCTGCGATGTTGCACGATGAATAAGCGCAGGTCGGAGCCGTCCAAGCCCGACAGAGGATTATCACCGCCATGGCCAAATTCGGGATCCTTGCCTCCATTGCCACGATCGTCGTCTCGCTCGGGTTCGCGACCCTGACCGCATCCGACGCGCAGGCAGTCACGCCGTGCGTGACCAAGGACTTCAAGACCGAGCTCGCGAAGAACGCGTGCGCGAAGGGTGGTCAGCCGGAGGCGAAGGCGCAGATGAAGAAGTTCATGAAGAAGGCCAAGATCAAGAGCTGCAACGCCTGCCACTCGAAGCTCGCGCCGAACTACCCGCTCAAGAAGGACGCGCTCGAGCAGTTCAAGAAGCACGGCGGCAAGTGAGGCCATGAGATTGCCGCGGCGTCCGTCAGGATGCCGCGCACGTCAGGCCGAACGCGTCCCCGTGGGGCAAGTAGCCCGCTCGGGCTAGCCCGAGCACTTCGACTTGTTGCGCAGATCCTTCTTGATGTGCGAGTCGAGCGTCTTCGACTGCTTCACGACGTTGGACTTCTTGTAGCGCTGCGCGATCAGACCGAGGTACGTGCGTGCCTCGGTGCAGTTCTTGAGCTGCTGCGCGGCGAGCGCGGCGAAGTACAGGCCGTCGTCGGCGAGATCGCTGGACGGGTACTTCTCGACGAGCGTCTGGTACGCGCCGATCGCGTGGTCCCAGTCCTTGAGGTTCGTGTAGGCCTGGCCGCGAAAGTACGCCGCGTCGTCGGCGCGGGCGTGCGTCGGGAACGTCTGGTACAGGCGCTTGTAGATCTCGATCGCCTCGTTGTAGCGCGCGGCCTCGAACGCCTGCGTGCCGAGCTTCCATAGATCGTCGGGCCCGCTGTTCGCGCTCGGCTTGCCGCTCTCGATCTGGCCGACCCGCTGCTCGAGAGAGTCGAGCCGGGTGTCGTTCTCCTTGCGGTACGTATCGAATGCCGTCTTGAGCTCGTTGATGTTGTTGTTGATCGCGGCGACCAGCCCGTTCGCGGTGCGGATGTCGCTCGACAGCTTCTCGACGTCGGCGCCGAGGTCGGCCGTGTTGCGCTTGAGCACGTTGGACGCCTGCTCGAGGACGGCCTTGAGCTGATCGACCTGGGTGTTCAGCTCCTTCTCCTTGGTGTCGACGCGCGCCTGCAGCGAGTCGACGTCGCGGCGCAGGGCCTGACCCTCACTCTTCGTGGTGGTCCAGAAGCAGCCCCCCAGCGCGACGAGCGCGAGCGGAGCGAGGATTGTCTTCAGCGCCATTTGAACTCCACGCGGCGATCCTTGTCATCGCCGAGGCCAGTGGGCTCGGTCTCACCCTTGGGAACGACTTGCATCTTCGCGGGATCCGCTCCGAGCCG
This sequence comes from Kofleriaceae bacterium, assembly GCA_036794935.1. GTDB lineage: Bacteria > Myxococcota_A > Polyangia > Haliangiales > Haliangiaceae > JABFXX01. The sequence goes on from DAIRFU010000228.1 coordinate 7,662, forward strand.
TGACAGATAGTCCGCGACCGACTGCGCGCGCCGCTCCGAGAGTGCGATGTTGTACTCCTCCGTGCCCGACGTATCGGTGTTTCCGAACACGAAGACGGACTGAGCCTTGTTCTTGTTCATGCACTGGTAATTCGCATCGAGGCGGTCGCGCTCGCTCGGCTGGATCGACGAGTCGTCGAACCCGAAGTAGACCGTCTGGAGCTGGCAGCCGGCGTCGACGTCGCTGCCCTGACCGGCGCGCAGGCAGAGGCCATTCGTGCAGTCCTCGTCGTCGGCGCAGTCCTCGTTCTTGGTGCACTTCTTCGGGCGCTGGCAGGCGCCGGCCTCGCAGGTGCCGCCGGGGCCGCACTCGCCGTCGCTCGCACAGGGCTTGCAGCTGCCGGCCTGGCAGACCTGGCCGAGCGGGCACTGGTCGTCATTGAGGCACTGTGGCTTCGCCACGCAGGCGTTCGCGCTGCACTTCTTGCCCGCGGGGCACTGCGAGTCGTCGCGGCACTCGACGCACTTGTTGCTCGCGCAGACCAGACCGTTCTTGCAGTCGCTATCGCCCTTGCAGCCAGGTTTCTTCGACTTGTCGCCACAGGCGCAGAGTACAGCCAGCGCGAGGGCGCCGATCGCGACGAGGACCTTCTGCATGGCCTGAAACCTAAATGGGCGCAGCACGTTAGTCAAATCTGCTAGCTTCTGACGGGTGGCACGCAGCACGATTCTCGTCATCGATGACGAGCCAAACATCCTGACCACCGTGCGGCGCTCGCTCGAGCTCGAAGGCTTTGCGGTCGAGGTCGCAGGCGGCGGTGCCGCGGGGCTCGCGAAGCTGGTCGAGCACGACATCGATCTGGTGCTGCTCGACGTGATGATGCCGGGCGAGACCGGGCTCGAGGTGCTGCCCAAGCTGCGGGCGGCGAAGCCCGAGACGATGGTCGTCATGATGTCGGGCAACGCGACGATCGAGACCGCGGTGCAGGCGACGAAGGGCGGCGCGTTCGACTTCATCGAGAAGCCTCTGTACGGCGACAAGCTGCTCATCACGGTGCAGAACACCCTGTCGTACGCGCGCCTGCGCTACGAGAACCAGCGGCTGCGCGGGCGCGCGCAGACCGACTTCGCGATGATCGGCAAGGGTGCAGCCATGCGCGGCATCTTCGACAAGGTCAGCAAGACGGCGCCGACCACGGGCCGCGTGCTGATCACCGGCGAGAACGGCACCGGCAAGGAGCTGGTCGCGCGCGCGATCCACGAGCACTCCAAGCGCGCCGACGGTCCGTTCGTCAAGCTCAACTGCGCGGCGATCCCGAGCGAGCTGATCGAGAGCGAGCTGTTCGGCCACGAGAAGGGCGCGTTCACCGGCGCGACCCAGCAGCGGCGCGGCAAGTTCGAGCTCGCCGACGGCGGCACCCTGTTCCTCGACGAGGTCGGCGACATGAACCCGAACGCGCAGGCGAAGGTCCTGCGCGTGCTCCAGGAGAACGAGCTCGAGCGCGTCGGCGGCGGCGAGACGATCAAGGTCGATGTCCGCGTGGTCGCCGCGACCAACAAGGATCTCCATGCCGAGATCGCGGCCGGCCGGTTCCGCGAGGACCTCTACTACCGGCTCGCGGTCGTGCCGATCGAGCTGCCGCCACTGCGCGCGCGCCGCGAGGACATCCCGACGCTCGTCGGCCACTTCCTCGAGCAGGTCTGTGCCGACAACGATCGGCGCCAGAAGACCGTCGCGTCCGGCGCGATGACGCTGCTCATGCAGCACGACTGGCCGGGCAACGTGCGCGAGCTCAAGAACGTCGTCGAGCGGCTCGCGATCCTGACCGGCGATGCCGAGCTCATCACGGAGGCCGACGTCGGCGACGCGCTGCCGCGGGTGAAGGCGGTCAAGGCGGACTTCGCGCGCGGCACGCCGTTCAAGGATCTGGTCGCCGCGGCCGAGCGCGACATCATCGTCGCCGCGCTCGATGCCAATGATCATCACGTGTCGAACACCGCCCGCGAGCTCCAGCTCGAGCGCAGCCATCTCTACAAGAAGATGCGCGCGCTCGGAATCGATCCCCGGGAGCCGGAGTAAATCCGGCTCCCTCCATATCCGGCGGCGCGAACCAGAGTGACTCAGCGGCGGCGGACGACGGCGCGCGGCAAGGTCGGACGCGATGCGCGGTACTCGGCGACGGTCAGCACCGCGGTGAGGCCGATCGCGAGCAGCGTCGCGACGGCGGCGAACCAGAACGCGAAGCGGATGCTCGAGCTCGCGAGGCCGGTGCTCGGATCGAGCGTCATCGCGACGGCGACCGCCGAGCCGATGCCTCCGAGCAGAGCGCCGCGATAGCGGGCCAGATAGTGCGCTGCAGTGGACCACGTCTCGTTCACG
>DAIRFU010000229.1:0-10019 GCA_036794935.1 Kofleriaceae bacterium
GAACGTGACCGACGGCACCAGCTCGGGGGTGTTGCAGTCCGCGGTCGCGAAGCGCGGCGTCGGCGCGACGCGCACGACCCGCACCGGGACCGGCTGCGTCGATGCGTCCGGCGTCAGCGGCGTGCCTTCGCTCGTGAGCTGATACATGAGGATGTGATCGGCGAGCGATGCCTCGTCGACCTCCTCGGTGAACGTGACCTGGATGGCCGTCTCGTACGTGCCGAACCCGTCGAGCTGGTTCAACACGTTCTCCCGCGTCGCCTTCGCGGTCGGCGACTCGCAGTTCTGTGGCCCGAGGTTGACCTTGCCTGTTGTCGGATCGCGGGCGAGATCGTTCGGAAACGGAATGAACCGCGCGCCGGTCGCCTGCGAGCGCGCAGGATCGAACTCGACGGTCGGGCCGCCCGCAACCTCGTCGGGGTCGACCTGGATATCGGGGCAGCCGCTCATCGTGGCGACGAGCAAACAGGCCATCAACTTCTTCATTTGTGCTCCGTGCGGAATCGAAACGCAGCTGCACTATAGCCACCAGGTGATGCAGCTGGCGAGTGATCACCAGCGAACGAAGTGTTGATCACGCGCGTTCGCGCGCGCTCGACGAAGGGAGCGTATGCACGCACACGAGCGTTACGCGATCACCGTGCGCCGTGCGCACGGACCACGTCACGCGGGCTGCGGGTGCGCGCGATCACCACGCTCCGCACCGCGTTCGTCGCCCTCGGCCTCGTGGGTCGGGTGCGACAGTTTGGCTGCCGCAGGGTCCTCCTCGCGCCGGAAATCAGCGAGCACGTCGTTGATCTCGGCGCCGAGCAGGATGGCGATGTTCGACAGCCACAGCCACGTGAGGAAGATGATCGCGCCGCCCAGGGCGCCGTACGTCGCCTCGTAGCTGTTGAAGTGGGAGAGGTACACGTTGAACAGTGCGCTGATGCCGAGCCACACGATCACGCCGGCAATCGCGCCGGGCGTGAAGATGCGAAACGGCGCGTCGGTGTTCGCGAGGAACTTGTACAGGACGGCCCACACCACCATGACGAGCAGGCCGGCGCCGATCCATCGACCGATGCCCCACACGACATCGAACACGTGGCCGAGCCCGAACCGATCCGCGATCAGGTGCCCGACATACGGGCCGACGAACAGGAGACCGAGCGCGAGCACGACGAGCAGGGCGACCGCGAGCGTGATCGCGACCGCGATCGCCTGCCGCTTGAACCAGCCTCGCGTCTCCTTCTTGTCGAACACCCGGTTGAGCGCGGTCATGAGCCCGGCCGCGCCGCGCGATGCGCCCCACAGCGCGAGCAGTGCACCGACGATGGCGAAGCCGGCGCTCGACGCGTCGATCAGCTCGTTGACGCGCCCGATCACCTGGTCGCGCACGCTGGCCGGCGCCGCCTCGAGCGCGAGTGCGGCACCCTGGCGCACGGTGTCCGGATCGAGCACGAGCAGCGCGAGCGACAGCACGAAGACGAGCATCGGAAAGATCGCGAGCACGGCGTAATACGCCATCATCGCGCCGATATCCGTCACGCCGTCGTCGACGAGCTCCTTGCCGAACCGGCGCAGGAACGCCTTGACCTGCATGCCCCATGAAAGTGCAGCGCGTGTGCCGGGGGCGACTCGGAGAATCACCGAGCGAGCGGTGGGTGCACGACCTCGATCACATCGGCAATGTTACGGCGCGGGGCGCGGCGCTCGATCGGCTCGGCGGGAACGCCGATGCGGAGCACCATCTGCGGGTAGCCGACGTCGGGCACGATGTTGGCGACACGCGCGCGCAGCCCCGGGATCTCGAGCACCTGGTTCAGGAACGCGGCGGACAGGCCGCGGGCAGTGGCGTGCAGGAGCACGGCCTCGATCGCCTGGCCACACGCGAGCCACGACGTGACGTCATCCTTCGGCGTGCCGAGCACGATCACGGCCGGCGCACCTCGCACGAGCGCCTCCTCGAGCAGTCCGAACGCGTCGCCGAGCAGCGTCGAGCGCAGCGTGCGCGGCACCGAGAACGGTATCGCCGAGCCGTACTCCTTCTCGACGAACGGGATGCCGTCTCTGCGCGGGCTTCCGGTCCCGACGAGCCAGCGCCCCAGCTCGTCGCGGAAGCGTGGATCGGCGAGCTGCTGCTGATCGGCCTCCTCGATCAGGGCGGCGAGCGCGGCCTTCTGCGCGGGCCACAGGCGCGAGAACGCGGCGCCCTCCTGCTCGGCGGCGGCGGCGAGCACCGCGATGTCCTCGGGCGGAACGGGCCTCGGCAGGAACGCGCGGCGGTTGGTGGCGCGGCAACCGATCGCCCCCATCAGGGTGCGGTCGGTGTCCGTCGGAACGTGCAAGCCGCCGAGGTGAATGCTCGCCAGGTGCTCGGGGTGCTCGTTGTCGACGAGCATCACCGTGACCTCGTCCGCGTGACCCATCGCGCGGATTGCCACGCGCGCGTTGAACAGCGCGCAGCCGCAGCTCTGCACGAGCTGGCGCCGGTCGCGGTCGATCACGGCGAGCTGCCGGCGCGTGTCGGCCAGCAGGTCGAGCGTCTGGCCCGTGATGCGGAACCGCCACGGCTGCGTGTTGTGCGAGCTCGGGGCCATCACGGCGGCTGCGACCGCATTGCGAAGCACGAGGTCGGCGCTCATGCGTCGTACATCCAGCAACCGACATGCCCACCGAAACCCGGCAAATCCCGCGATTTCGCGCAGGCCGCGCGCCGGGCCGGGCCTGGCGCGCAAGAGCTGCGATCATTTCTTGACCGGGTCGGCGCATCGACCGCCCTCGTTCTCCCACGTCTGGACCGCGCGGCGGTCGGGGGCGGCACGGCGCTCGTCGTTCCGGCCATCGCGGTTCGCGTCGTTTCCGCCCTGGCTGGCATTGCGGCAGAAGCCGGCCCACACGTGGTCGAGCGATTCGATCGCATCGTGGTCGACAAGCGTCACGTCACACGCCACGTCGTACTCGTAGCGGCGGGTGCCGACCATCACCCGGATGTGCTCGCGAAGCTCCGCGGTCATGACGCACCTCCAAAGCGCGGCGCGAGCACGTGGTTCTCGAGGTGGACGTGGCGCAAGGTGTCGGCCTCGAGCCGGACGAGCTCGGTGCACAGCGTGCGGTACGTGCGGCAGGCCCACTCGGGCTCGATGTAGTCGCTCGCCGCGTTGCGGATCGCGCGGAGCAACCCGCCGACCTCCTGGTGCTCCTCCTCCATCGACTCGAACATGCGAGCGAGCGCGGTGGGATCCGGTGTCGTGGCCAGCAGCGCCGGGAACACGACCGCCTCCTCGTCATCGATGTGCGGCAAGAGAGCCTCGGAGAGGTCGCGGACGGCGGTCGCGAGGTCGTACAGCTTGGGGTCGCGCATGCCGTGCACGCTGGCGACCTTGGTCGCGAGCGACGCGATCGTGGGCAGCGCGCCGCGCAGGTAGTCGTGGTGATGCGTGATGATGTGCTGGACGAGCTTGGCGGTGGAGTACCCGCGCGGATCGTCGGCCGCCCTCGCACGTGCAGTGATCGCCGCGTCGAGCTCGCGCAGGATCGCGACCGCGTTGTAGCCGGCGTCGGCACACGCATCGGCGAGGCGCTGGTTGCCGTGGCAGCAAAAGTCGAGCGTGAGCCGTTGAAAGACGGCCGCGGTCTCGGGGTGATCGAGGACGATCTGGGCGATCTGCTGGTTGGCGTCGAGCATGACCATCGCATCAGCATCGAACGTGCCGGCGTAACTCCGCGAGACGCGACCATCTGCCACGCTGCGCGCTCCAGGTTGGCGCTCCATGGTGGAACACATGGAACGCTGCACCGAACCCACCTGCAAAGTCTGCGGGCTCGTCCCCGAGGCGGGGCGTGTCGACTCGCGGGTGATCGTCGAGAGCCCGGGCATGAAGATGCTGATGAAGCGAGCGGCCCGGTTCGCCGCGAGCGATGCGCCGGTCGCGATCCTCGGCGAGACCGGCACCGGCAAGGAGGTCGTCGCCCGCACCCTGCACGCGAGCAGCCCGCGCGCGCATGGCCCCTTCGTCGCGGTCAACGTCGCGGCGCTGCCCGCCGAGCTGCTCGAGTCCGAGCTGTTCGGGCACGCGCGCGGCGCGTTCACCGGCGCCACCGGCGCCAAGCGCGGGCTGTTCGAGGCGGCCAGCGGCGGCGTGCTGTTCCTCGACGAGATCGCCGAGATGCCGCTGTCGCTGCAGGTCAAGCTGCTGCGCGCGCTGCAGGACGGCGAGGTCCGCCGGATCGGCGAGACCCGCGCGTTCGCGGTCGACGTCCGGATCGTCTGCGCCACGCACCGCGACCTGCTCGATGGCGTCCGCCGCGGCACGTTCCGCGAGGACCTCTACTTCCGGCTCAAGGTGCTCGCGCTCTGCGTGCCGCCGCTGCGCGAGCGCACCGAGGACATCGTGCCGCTCGCGCGCCAGTTCCTCGCCGAGCTCGCCCCCGCGCTACGCGGCTTCTCGCCCGCCGCCGAGCAGCGCCTCGTCCGCTACGGCTGGCCGGGCAACGTCCGCGAGCTGCGCAGTGCCGTCCAGCACGGCGCCGCGCTCGCGCGTGGCGCGCTCGTGGACGTCGACGATCTGCCCGAGGAGCTCGCCGCCGCCCCGGTCGCCACCGCCCGGGCGCTGCGCTCACTGGCCGAGGTCGAGCGCGAGCACGTCCTGTGCGTGCTCGACGCCTGCGGCGGCTCGCAGGCCGAGGCCGCCCGCATCCTCGGCATCGGTCGCAACACGCTGTGGCGAAAGCTCCGCAGCTACGCGGACGCTGCTCCGTCAATCGATCAGCGCGCCCAGCAGGGCTCGAACCTGCGGCCCCCGACTTAGAAGGTCGGTGCTCTGATCCGACTGAGCTATGGGCGCGTAGGACGAACTCTGCACCCGAGCGGACGCCCCCGCAAGCGTGTTAGGTTCCGCAGCGATGCGGACGACCATGGCAATCGTGCTGTGCCTCGGCCTCTTCGCGTGCAGCAAGGGCGCGAACGAGGGGGCCGAAGCGGCGAAGAAGCAGGCGGAGCTGGAACAGAAGGCGAAGGAGGCGGAGGGCGGCGTCGCCAAGAAGCTGACGCCACCGGTGGCCGGGCGCGCGAAGCTCGACTGCGCGGCCGTGGTCAACGCGGAGCTGTTCCAGCAGGCACTGGGCGAGGTCGAGCCGGTGACGGTCGCCGAGTCCAAGTCGGAGCCGGACGCGGCCGCGTCGTGCTCGATCCTGCGCGGCGGCAAGAAGCTGTCGGACGCCGAGCAGAAGGCGAAGCTCAAGAAAGAGGGCCGGCTGGGCGTGATGCCCGGCGACGAGATCTGCAACGTGTCGACGTTCTGCTGGACGATCGAGGATCCGGATCGGTTTCGCGCCAAGTGCGCCGAGCTGAAAGATCACGACGACGAGTCGCTCGGCTTCTACTCCTGCGTCCTGATCGTCGCGACGGGCGCCGACGACGTGAAGCGCTTCCGGTTCTACGACGACGACACGAAGTGCATCATCCAGGTGCGCGGCGGCCCGAGCAACGTCGACAACGATCTGATCGGCAAGTGCGCGAAGGCCGCGCACGACCTGATCGGCCCCGACCAGATCAAGGTCGGCGCCGCGCCCGCCGCGCCCGCCGCTCCGGCGGAGCCGGCCGACGCCGAAGAAGACGTCGAGTAGTCAGCGCCGCCGGCGGCGCAGCACGAGACCGACGACGAGCAGCGACAGCAGCGCGCTCGTCTTGCCATTGGCACCGATGCCGCAGCAGGTGTCGTCGCCGGCACCCTCGGCGAGACACACGCCGGTCAGGCCGGCGTTGCCGTCGCACGTGAAGCCCATCGGGCAGCTGTCGGCGACGCCGACGATGCAGTCCTCGGTGCACACCATGCCGGCGCTGGTGTCGACGCAATCGGCGCTCTTGCAGAACTGCGGGTAGTCGCAGGCGTCGCCGAGCTCGCCGGTCGGCTCGCCCCAGAAGCACTTGCCGGCCTCGCACTGCTGGCCCTTCGCGCAGGTGTCGGCGGTCGTGCACGGTGCACCCTTGGTCACCGTGATGACGGGGGACTCGGTCACCTGGTCGATGTCGTCGTACGCCTTGACGACGACGTCGAGGATGCTGTCGGGGACGGTGTCCGGAATCGGCAGCGGATACGTCGTCTCCGGCTGCCCGTCGAGCCCGAACCCTGCACCCTTCACGGTGGCCCACTGGTAGCCGTTGAGCCACAGCTCGAGGCGGGCGACGCCGCGCTGCGACGAGGCGGTCGCGATCACGGGCGTCCCACCGGTGACGGTGTCGCCCTCGGCGGGCGCGCTCACGGTGAGCGCCGGCGGCGGCGTCAGCGGCGTCTTGCTGCCGAAGATCGACGTCAGGTGCAGGTGCGAGTTCTGGGTGCCGCCGCAGGTGCAGCCGCGCGGCCCGTACTCGCCGCAGCGCGCCTGCTCGTTGCGGAAGAACTTCTGGCCCGCGCAGTCGCCGCGATACGACATCGGGTCGTTACACGCCGACCGCCCATCGAGGTACTCGTACGCGTGATCGAGCCCGTACGCGTGCGCGGTCTCCTGCGCGGCGATGGCGCAGAGCCCGAACACGCGCTTCTGCACGGTGCCGCCGCCATAGCTGTTCGCGAACGTGAACGAGATGACGTTGTCGCGCGGAGAGCAGCCCGGCGCCGCGGGCGCGATGCCGCCGATGCCGGTCCCGTAGCCGATGTTGACGGGGCGCCCGGCGACGATCCCCTGGTTGTGCGACGTGCCGCTCGGCGGCGCCACGTCGGTGACCTCGACGTTGTATGGCGAGTAGACCTCGCGCACGCACTGCACGACCTGGTCCCACTCGGGGGTGGCCAGGTCGCCGGTGTTGCCGGCCGAGTCCTCGAACTCCTCGATCGTGAAGGTGCCTGCGGTGTCGCCCTGACACGAGCAGCTGCCGTTGCCGCAGGTGACCTCGCCATTGCACGGCAGCGAGGAGGTCCCCGCGCGTGCGTCGTCGGTGCCGCCGTGGACCGTGCAGCCGCCACGGCACCGGTTGAGGTAGAGGATCGGCGAGACGACCGGATCGGCGCTGGCGAGCGCCGGCGCGAGGAGGACGCTCAGCGCGAGGAGCCACCTCACGGCTTGGCGACCGTGAACCCGGTGATGCAGCGGTACTGCTTGGCCTTGTACTCGGTCGTCACGTACTCGAGCTTGATCGAGTAGTCGGCGCGAAACGCCGCGAACAGGATCTCGATGCTGCTCTCGCTGAGCTCTCTGCCCTTGCACTGCAGTCCTCCCCATCGGTAGTTCGTGGACGCCTTGTCGAGCTCGAGCCACACCGCGCCGTGGAACAGCTTGTAGCTCGCGTCCCCGGGCTCGAGCACCATCAGCTGCGACACCGACGTGGTCGCCGTCGACTCGGCACGCGCCGAGCCCGCCAGGCCCAGCATCAACAACCCGCAACACGCGGCACGCAGCAACATGTCGCGCAGCATACTACCGGTGGCGGCGCCGACGCAGTGATCCGAGCACCAGCAGCGCGAGGCCGCCGTGGAGCCAGAGCGCGTCGCGATCGTGACCCGCGCTGCAGCAACCGCCGCCGGTGTCCTCGGGCCAGCAGAAACCAGCCGTGCTCTGGTCGGCGGTCTGCTCGCACGAAAAGCCCATCGGGCAGCTCGTCGGCTCGTCGGTGAGGCACTCCTGCGTGCAGCGCTGGTCGCCCTCGCTGCCCAGACACGTCCAGCTCCTGCAGAACTGGCCGTAGCTGCACGAGTCACCGAGCTCGCCGGTCGGCGCGGCGAACCGGCAGCGACCTTCGTCACACGTCTGGTGATCGGCGCACGCGTCGTCACTCGTGCACGGCGCACCCTTGGTGACGGTGATCGGGAGGCTCGCGACGCCGAGACCGAGGTCGTCATACGCCTTGGCCTGGAGGTCGATGATGCCGTCGGGCACGCTCGCGGGCAGATAGAACGTGTAGTCCGACGGGATGTCCTGACCGCGCGGCCCGAAGCCGGCACCCGGCAGCACCATCCAGCGGCTGTCGTTGAGGTAGAGCTCGACCTTGGCGACGCCGCGCTGCGAGCCCGCCGAGACGTGGGCGACCCAGCCCGGCGTGACGGCTGCGCCATTCGTCGGATAGATGATCGATGCCTCGGGCGCGGGCGTCAGGGGCGTGCCGGCGCCGAACAGCGACAGCAGATGCTGGTGCGAGTTCTGCGTCGAGGTGCACTTGCACTCGCGCTCGACCGTCTCGCCGCACGTCGCGCGCTTGTTGCGAAAAAACTTCTGGCCGCCGCAGTCGACCCGATAGGTCATCGGATCGCTGCACGCGGACGTGCCGTCGGAGAACTTGAACTCGTGATCGAGCCCATACGCGTGCGCGCTCTCCTGCGCCGCGGTCCAGCACACGTTGAGGACGCGCTCGTTCGGCAGGTGATGATTCGCGAACGAGAACGAGATCACGTTGTCGACCGCCGAACAGTCGTTCGCGAGTGGCGCGATGCCGAGGATGTCGCCGCCGAGCCCGATGTCCTGCGGCTGACCGGCGATGATCGCCTCGTTGAACGAGGTGCCCGGCGGGGGCGGCTCGTCGGAGACCACGAGGCCATACGGCGAGTAGACCTCCTTCAGGCACGTGACGATCGCGTTCCACTCGGCGTCCGCCGCCGCGCCGATCTCGTTGGCCGCGTTCGCAAACTCGGTGACGACGTACGAGCCCGGCACGGGGATCGAGCTCGCCTGGGACGACGCGTCGTTCATCGTCGCGCCGGTGATCGGACAGCCCCCGCTACACCGATTGAGATACAGGTACGGCGCGGCCGCCGCCTGCGTGCGCGCGAACGCCTCGGGTGGCGTGTCGACGACGACTCTGCGCGGCTCAGCTCCAGCCGTGCGCGCGACGAGGAGCGCGAGGAGCCAGCACCGCATCGCCATCATGGCTGATCATAGACGATCGGCGCGGCGGCGACGACGACGACGCATCACCAGGCCGAGCACGGCCAGGGACAGCCCGCCGTGAAACCAGACCGCATCGCCCCCGCCCACGCTGCAGCAGCCGCCGCCGGTGTCGATCGGCAGGCAGGCGCCACTCGCGCCGTTGGCCAGGCACTCGAACCCCATCGGGCACGAGTCCATGCTGCCGACGACGCACTCCTGCGAGCAGAAGCCGCCGTCGGACGTGTCGATGCACATCAGGCTCTCGCAGAACTGCTGGTACTCGCACGCATCCCCGAGCATGCCGCTCGGCGGATCCCAGAAGCACTTGCCGGCCTCGCACTGCTGGCCGTCGGCGCACTGGTCGGCGGTCGCGCAGGGCGCGCCTTTGGTCACGGTCACCGGATCGGACATCGTCGCGATCCCGAGATCGTCATACGCCTTGATCTGGATATCGATCACACCGTCCGGCACGCCGCCCGGCATCATGATCGTGTAGTTGGACGGATTCTTCTGGCCGAGCTGGCCGAACGCGGCGCCCTTGACCTCGCCCCACTTGAAGCCGTTGAGGTACAGCTCGGACTTCTCGACGCCTCGCTTGGAGCCGGCCTGGAACGCGACGATGCCGCCGTTCGCGATCGTGCCACCGGCGGTGGGCAGCGAGATCGAGACGGTCGGCGCGGGGATCAGCGACTCGCCCGCGCCGAAGATGCCGAGCAGGCTCGCATGAGAGTTCTGGAGCCCACCGCAGTAACAATCTCGCGGGCCGTCGGTTTCGAACTCGCCGCATTCAGCAGCCTTGTTGCGAAAGAACCGCTGCCCACCGCAGTCGGTGCGGTAGGTCATCGGGTCGTTGCACGCGGAGGTACCGTCGGAGAACTGATACTCGTGATCGAGTCCGAACAGGTGGGCGCTCTCCTGGCCGACGACGGCGCACACGTCCCAGACGCGCCTCTGCGTGTCGGAGAAGTAGAACCCGCTGTTCGCGAACGTGAACGAGATCGCGTTGTCGAACGGCGAGCAGGTAAACAGCGCGATCCCGCCGATACCCGCGTCGAGGTTGAGATCGACGGCGACACCGCCGACGATCGCCTCGTTGTAATTGCCGCTCGTCGGCTTGACGTCCGTCACCACGACGTCGAACGGCGAGTAGAACTCCTTCACGCACTGTACGACCGCGT
>DAIRFU010000230.1:0-9981 GCA_036794935.1 Kofleriaceae bacterium
GCTCGACGATGTCCTGACCTCGCGCAACGCCGAGCGCCTGCTCGACTGGCTGCGTCAGCGCCCGCTGCTCCACGTCGAGCGCGGCTTCGCGCTCGTCCACGCCGGGCTCCATCCGCTCTGGACCATCGAGGATGCGCGCGCGCGTGCGGCCGAGATCGAGCACGGTCTGCGGGCACCGACGTGGCGTGCGTTTCTCGCCCAGCTGCAAGGACCGACGCCACGCTGGGACGCCCGGCTCGGCGGCGGTGATCGGTGGCGCGCCATCCTCGCGTACCTCGTGCGCGCGCGCATGTTGCGCCCCGACGGCCGGGTCGAGTCCGGCTTCGATGGTCCGCCCGCCGCCGCGCCGGCCGGCCTCGTGCCGTGGTTCAAGTTCCCGGATGCCGCGTGGCGCACCCACACGATCGTGTTCGGCCACTGGTCCGCGCTCGGCCTCGATCTCGGCCCGCACCACCTCGCGCTCGATACCGGCTGCGTGTGGGGGCGCTCGCTCACCGCGCTGCGGCTCGAGGACCGCATGGTGTTCCAGGCCAAGGCCGTCGAGACCGCGAGCTGATCGCTACGCGTCCGACGGCTTCGATGTGCGGCCTGTCGTCGCATCGCCGCTGCGCGGAGTGCCGGGCTCGGCGAGCCCGATCCAGCCGTACGTCGCGAGCGTCGCCGGCTTGCCGATCGCCGCGGCCGCGAGCGCGATGAGCTGTTCGATCTCCTCCGGGAACACGACGAGCTCGGCGAGCCGAGCGTGCGCGGCGCGCACCGCCTCTCGATCGCGAGCACCGATCGCGACCGCGAGCTCGAGCAGGCGGCACGTGCGCTCGTCGAACGGCCCGCTGCGTCCGGCACGTGCGAGCTCGGCCCAGCCGGCGGCGAGTTGGTCGTGGCGTGTGGCCATGCTGCATGCTCGCACGCGCGTACAATACGGCGCCATGGACGATCACGAGATCACTCGCGAGCTCGCGGCCGCGATCGGCGTACCCGATACCATCGACGCGCTCGCGCCACTCATCGAGCTCGCGCCGGAGCTCGTCGAGTGGTCGATCAATGGCGACGCCGATCCGCGCGGCACGCTTCGGATCAGTGCATGGACGAAGGACCGAACGCGCGCGGCCGCGGCCATGGCGAAGCTCGCACCGGATCACGTCTCGGTCCGCGAGCGTCTGCTCGGCGACGACTTCGAGGGCATCGGGCTCGCGTTGCGCGAGCACGCGCCCGCGAGCGTGCGCTGGTGGGCGCTCACCGACGACGGCGTCGCGATGGCCGAGCGGGCACACGAGAGCTGGCCGGAGCACGCGGCCGAGATCGATACCCTGCTCGCGGCAGCCGGTGGCCCGCACGCCTGCACCGCGGTCGGCATCGAGACCTCGCCCGCCCACCAGCGCCGCACCGTCTACGTGCGGCTCGCCGATCCGACCATCGCGGTCCGGGTGCTCGAGCTCGCGGGCGTCGTCGTGACGCGGGCCACGAACCTGTTCTGGAAGGGAATCTGCGGACTCGAGCCGGGCGGTCGCGAGTGGCCGAAGGTGTGGGCAGGGCGCAGCTTCGGGAGCGATTCCGGCTGGAAATTCTACTACTTCGCGCGCGGTGACGAGCTGCGTCGCACCGACGAGGTGCTGCTCGAAGCGGTGCAGGCCGGCCCGGCCCTGCGGCGCGGCTGGGCGTGCGTACGCGCGGCCACGGGCGGTCCGTGCGTCCAGCTGCTGGGCCTCACGATCCGGCCGGACGTGGCACCGGCGTTCACCGCGTATCTTGCGCGGATCTGAAGGGAAGCTGGCGGCGTTCCGCCCGTACAATGGAAAGCCCCGGACCGACCGGGGACGGAGGACCGATGTCCGATCTCGCCCACGCACCATCCAGCTCGGACGCCGCGGCCGCGCCGCAGGGCACCACCGATGCCGGCGCCAGTCCCGGTACCGGCAGCGCGATCGCCGCGGCTGCCGCACAGGAAGCGACTGCCGATGCCAGCGGCGGCCGTGGGCTCGATCCCGCGATCAAGGGCAAGATGGAGGCGGCGTTCGGTGCCGACTTCTCGTCGGTCAAGGTCCACACAGACGCGGCCGCCGGAGGCGCGGCGCAGCAGCTGGACGCGCACGCGTTCGCGCAGGGCTCGGATATCTTCTTCGATCAAGGCAAGTACGACCCGGGCAGCGAGGGAGGCGAGAAGCTGATCGCGCACGAGCTCGCCCACGTCGTCCAGACCGGCGGTGCCGGCACGACACCGCAACGCAAGGCGGCGAACAGCGTCAGCGCGGCGGGCGATGGCGCCGAGGCCGCAGCCGATGCGGCTGCCGAGAAGGCGGTGAAGGGGCAGCCGGTCGGCGACGTCGGCATCGCGTCCGCATCGACGATTCACCGCGATGCGATCGGCGACCTGCAGAGCGCGGCCGACGGCAACTGGCTGGGCTCGGTCGACGACGGCAAGGTGCTCGCGAAGGCGCGCGCGCTCTCGCCCGCCGACAAGACCGCCCTGAAGACCGGCAACAAGTACGACGCGCTCAACCGGCGCATCATGAAGAAGCTCTCGACGGGCAACTGCCTCGAGTACCTCAGACTCCTGGGGGGGCTCGATCTGCGCTGGAAGCTGTACTGGCTCAACGAGGGCAACAACCTCGACGAGCTGTCCGCCGCGCAGTGGCAATGGCTCGTCGGCTACGCGTCGCCGCAGACGATGGATCTGCTGCGCAACTATCCGACGGGCTACAAGGCGTTCCTCCGCAATGCGCCGCTCGAGATGATCCCGCCGTGGGATCGGCTGCAGGGCCTGATGGACGGCACGTGGCACGGCAGCGCGACTGACATTCGCAATGCCATCGCCAACCTCAATCCCGATCAGAAGGCGAAGGTCCGCGGCGACAACGGCAAGGTCACGCGCATCATGATGGCGTGTGGCGACACGAACGAGCGGTTCCGCGTCGTCACGTATCTCGAGATGAAGGTGAAGTGGGCGGTCTTCTACCTCAACTTCGTCGGTGCGCTGAAGTCGCTCACCCAGGTGCAGTGGTCGCAGCTGCTCAGCGAGTGCACGAAGGCCGACTATGACGAGCTCGTCGGCTGGGGCGCCGTGTGGGCCCTGGTCCAGAAGCACTGCCCCGCCGCTGTCCTCCAGGTCACGCGCCAGAACAGCGATCCGGCGAACGCGACGAAGACGTTCGACGATCCGGTCCAGATCGACCTGATGTTCAACACGCTCGGCTCCGCAGGCTTCCTCGCGATGGCGGTGAAGGAGGCGCGCAAGGTTGACGATGTCTACCAGAAGCTCAAGGGCAAGAAGGTGTTGCCCACAGTCGAGGGCCTGCCGACGGGCGCGCAAATGGGTGCCGCGTCGAAGGCGAACCTGCGGCAGTGGATGTTCACGCCGTCGGCCGACGATGCGGAGTGTCAGGCGATGTTCGAGCGGCGCTTCCGCATCGCGACGCACGGGATGGGCGACTACGACCACACGCACGATTGGAAAGACGGCAAGAAGGTCAAGAACAGCGTCGACCTCCAGCCGTTCACGAAGGCGGGGTCGCGGCAGATGTGGACCGTTTGCGAGACGCTGCCGGCGGCCGCCGTCGAGAACAACCCGAACTTGATGAACGTGCTGCGCGACCAGCAGGGTGGCCCCGGCAATGCGTACTACGCCGGGCCCAACAACGGCGTGCAGGGTGACATCCTGATGGGCTACGGGCAGGGGAACGACGCACAGATGAGCGGCAACCCGGACGACGATCTGGCGACCAACGTTGGCGGCAACAGCGACTACGTCTACCAGGCGGGCGGTACCGGAGTCGGCTCGCCGGCGGTCACCATGCCGATGTTCAATGCGACGCTGCGCCACGAGATCGGCCATGCGGTCGACGCGAACCTCAACGTGATGGCGACGTGGGGGCGTCAGGAGACCGCGGGCGGCTGGACCAAGTACGACAGCTGGGAGCAATGGGTCGACGCGATGATCACGGCGGCGGGCGGCATGCACTACGGCAGCAAGACGAAGAACGATCAGTACCGCCAGGGGATGCTCGACGCGGTCAGCGGCAAGACGAAGAAGTCGTTCTCGCAAGCTCTCACGGACGCAGGCGTCACGCCTCCGGCTAGCGATCCGGGCGGAGCGGTCAGCGCGGTGTGGACTACGGACCGCTGGACTGGGCAGCCGTGGTACGACCAGTCGTGGAAGACACTGGGTACGCGCAACTTCCAGTGTGCGTACGGCGGCGAGTCCACGCTCTACTCGTTCATCGCGGCATGCCACGATAACAAGAAGGTGACTGCATACCAGTGGCGCGCCCCGGGCGAATGGTTCGCCGAGTGCTACCAGGTCTACTACTCCGAAACCGAGTCCGGGCCCGGGACGGCCGTCGGCGGTCGCCTCCGCGCGCGCGACCCGGATGCCGCGCAGATGATCTCGCAGATCTGCGATCGTGGCTTCTCGCCTCAAGATATGGGCGGCGGCACCACGGCGAAGGCGCCGGGGACCTGATCACCTCCTGAAGGGCACCAGCGCTCGTGAGCACGTTCGTTCCCTCGACCATCGTCTGCACGTGTGGCGAGCACTATGTCGTCGAGGTCGCGAATGGCCTCCACATCTCGGCGCGGCCGGACATTCGTAAGCAGATCCTCGACGGCACGTTCCATCGCTTCAGCTGTCCGAGCTGCGGCGCCATCACGATGATCGACAAGCTGCTTCAGTACACGGACTTTCCGAAGCGCCAGTGGTTCACGATCGCGCCGAGCAACGGCTTGGCATGGAGGCGGCGCTGGCTCGAGATCGCGAACGAGAGCTTCACCGCGACTATGGTGAACACTGCGCCGCCGATGGTCGTGCAATGGGGGAACGAGATGACGCGGCGACTGATCTTCGGCCTCGCTTCACTGCGCGAGAAGCTGGTCGCGTTCGATGCCGAGCTGGATGATCGCGTGATCGAGCTGCTCAAGATCCAGCTCATCCGCGACCTTCGCGATACGTTCTCGGCGACGCACTACTTCCACCTGGTAGCGGTACGTGGTGGCCAGCTCGTCTTCGAGCGTACGCATCCCGACGGATTGATCCGCTCGTTCGAGCTCGCACGCTCCGCCTATGACGACCTCTCCGCCAGCGCGGAGCTCGAGCGGTCGATCGCAACGGCGTTCCCCGAAGATCTGCTGATCGACCACCGTGCTATGTTGGCGCCCGAGGCGAGTGACGAACCGCCGGCCGCTGCTACCTGAGTGATAGGCTCGGGATACCGTGAGGAAGGCCATGCTGCGCGTCGCCAACACACTCCTGCTCGCATTGCTGGCCTGCTCCGCCCACAGCGGGCCGTCCAACGGTGAACCCGATGATGACAAGGCTCCTCCCATGACGCCCACCCAATCGTCGATGCCGAAGACCACCCTGGAACAGGTGGAGCGCGCGTATCCTCACTCCGAGATCGGGCGCTTCCAGATCGCGGTCCCCGGTGTGGAGCTGTTCACGCTCTCGAGTGACCGACCGGTGCCACAGGATGCGGAGAGTCTGCCGACGATCGTCGCGATCGCCGGTGGCGTCGGCAGCCCGATTCTGGAAGGTCTCGAAGTGACGCGCGCCGCGATCAAGGCGACCAAGGATCCGGAAACGCTCGCACGCATCGCCATGGCGGTCGAGCGACAGGGTGGTGAGCTGCTGGCCGCTCCGAAGAACGACGAGCAAAAGCGGGCGAACGTCGGCCCGCCCACGATCGACGGCAACACGTTGACGTTCTGGATCTGGACGAGCGGCGTCGGCCGGATGCTGCGGTTTGCACGTGTCGATCTGTCGTCTGGTGCGTTCGCATTCGCTGCTCCACCGGGCGCGCGGAACGACCGGATCCCACGCGCGATCGAAGGTCTCGCCAGCACCAGCGTGAGCCTGCACGATCTCGCGATCGAGACGCTGTCTGCCGCGTGTGCGACTGACGACAAGGCGCGCACTGCGCTGCTGGATGCCGCTGCACACCACAAGCGCGAGGGCACCCGCGCATCCGCGGTCGATGCATCGCCGGCGTGCGGCACGGCCGCGATCGAAACCCTGATTCAGGTACTCGAGCACGACGCGTCGAGCTCGGTGCGGTGGAAGGCGGCCAAGGCGCTGGGCAAGATTGGCGATTCCAAGGCGAAGCCTGCCCTCGAGAAGGCGGCGAAGAGCAGTGATGCGGATGTCAGTGCCGAAGCGCGGGACGCGCTCGAAAAGCTGCATTAGGCCGCCGCGCGCGCGGCCCACTGACTTCGACCTACTCGAGGACGCCCGATTCGCCGAGCTTGCCGCCCTCGCGGAACTCGGCCCGCACGGCACGCTCGAGCAGGTGCTGCGTTAGCGGCGTGCCCTCCTCGGCTGCGAGGAACGCCGCGCGCAGCGCCGCATTCCGGATATAGCCGCCGGACATCTGGTAGCGGCGGGCGAGCCCGGCGAGATCGAGGTCGCCGCGGATCGGTAGCTTCTCCGGCAGGTGGACGCGCCACAGCCGCTCGCGCGCCTCGTCGTCGGGAAACGGGAACGTCAGGCGCACGGACATCCGGCGCTTGAACGCCTGGTCGATCGCGGTGCCGAAGTTCGTGGTCAGGATCGCGACACCCTCGAAGGAATCGAGGCGCTGCAACAGGTAGTTGACCTCGAGGTTCGCGTAGCGATCGACGGATGTGCGCACCTCGGTGCGCTTCGCGAACAGCGAGTCCGCCTCGTCGAACAGGATCACCGCCTGCCCCTCCTCGGCTGCGTCGAACACCTTGCCGAGGTTCTGCTCGGTCTCGCCGATCCACTTCGACATCACGCGTGACAGATCGATCCGGTAGAGGTCGAGGCCGAGCTCGTTTGCGATCGCGCCGGCGACCATCGTCTTACCGGTACCCGGACCACCCTGGAACAGAGCGGTGACGCCGCGCGAGGTGGCCATCAGGGTATCGAAGCCCCACGTGTCGAACACGGTGCGCCGGTGACGGATCCGGGCGACCAGCTCGACGATGCTGTCCTGGATGTCGGTCGGCAGCACGACCTGCGACCAGGTCGCCAGCCGCGTCACGCGCGTCGCGACCGTGCCGAGCTTGCTCTCGAGGTGTTGTCGCATTGCATCCTCGACGGCACGGTCCGTATCGCGCTCGACGCCACGGCTGACGACCGCGGTGACCCGCCGGATCGTGCCGGTTCCGACGACGAAGCGCGCGGCGAGCGTGTCGAGCTCGCGAACCGCGAGGCCGTGCTCGGTCAGCGCGGCCCGCCATTGCTCGGCACGCTCGGTGGTCGAGAGCATCGGCAGCTCGATGAGGACGTGATCCGGATCGAGCGGCGGCTGCATGTGGTGCGGCACCCGCACCGCGACCGGGCCGTGATGATCGCGGATCAGCTCGCGGAGGATGCTGCGTGACGCGGCGTCGTCCGATGCGATCGTATCCAGCCCATCCACGCACGGCAGCCAGCCACGCAGGCTCGCGTGTTGGAGCAGTGTGGACAGCGCGGGAAGGCGCTTGTCGCGCACGAGCGACGCGACGTCGATCAGCGCGAGCGAGCGGCCGGCGAGCCGCGCGAGGGCAGCGAGCAGCGTGCGGCGCCCCGAGCCGATGCGCCCGCGCACCACCACGCGCCCGAGGCCGGCCGGCGCAGCTGCCAGATCGGCGAGCGCGCGCTCGATCACTGGACCTGGCGCGACGACGCCGTCGACCGTCACGCCACAGTCGACCCGGTCGATGCCCGGCTCGTCATCGTCGACGTCATAGCCGCCGAGCAGCTTGACGAGGATCGGATTCGCGACGAGCGGCTGAAACGGCCGTGGCCGATCGCCGGCCCGCAGCAGACCATGACGTACGAGTGGCGCGTCGACATCAAGCTCGCGCGCGAGCTCGCGGCGCGACACGGTGTCGCCGAGGAGCTGCCAGAGCAGATGTTCGTCGCACGCCGTTCGGGCCGGATCGTTCGCGAGGATCCCGTAGAGTCGCGCGAGCTCGCCCCAGAGCGCGGGCGCGACAACATGAAGCAAGACCTGTTCGCCGACGGCGCCGACTCCGTACTCGCGACACACGACTTCCAGCGGCGACAATCGCTCGGCGAGTGCCGCGCGCGCGATGCGCAGCTGCTCCTTTGCTTCGTCGAGCGCGTCGGTCGCCGCGACCAGCCGGCTGGCATTGAGGCCACTCGTTCGCCCCGCGATGCCGAGGACCTCTGCTTCGTGGGGCGGCCGATCCTGGGTCGGAAATGCGAGCCGGCCACTATCCCAGTCGCGCGCGATCGCGCGGACTGCCAGCGCGGCGATGCCGCGCCTGTAATGTTCGAGCAGCGCCTGGTACTCGCCCTTCGAGCAACGCGGCGCGGAGGACCGCGTGCCGAGCGACGCGATCTGCTGCGTCGTGGTGCGGGGTGCCGGGCGTGGCCGCGGCGGCACCAGCGGTCGATAGGCCGAGTCGTCCTCGGTCCGAGCGAGCGGACGTGGCGGCGCCGCCGGCTCGTCGAGACCGCGAGCGAGCGGCGGCGGCGACGGCGAAGGCTCGTCGAGAGCGCGACCCAGCGGGCGCGGTGGCATGGGCTCGACGAGAGTGCGGGCGAGCGGCGGCGGCGAAGGCTCGTCGAGCTCGCGACCGAGCGCGCGTGCGGGCGCGCGCTCGTCGAGCTCGCGACCGAGCGAGCGTGCGGGCGCGCGCTCGTCGAGCTCGCGAGCGAGGGGCCGAGACGAAGCGTCGAGCTCGGTGCTCGGCCCCTCTACCGCCATCGCGACCGCGACCGGACGTACCGCCGGTGCAGTCCGCCCCTCGAACCGACCGTCGAGCCCGACCGCGCGGATCGGCCGACCCGCGCGCGCCACGACCATCGCGACCGTCTGGCCGGGGCAGAACGCGACGCTATCGACCGTGTCGAGTCCCTGGACCTCGATCGCGCCTGTCGCGAGCTGACCATCGAGCGCCACGACGTACAGCCGGCCCGTCTCGCGACCGATGCACGCGAGCAGATCCCGCTGCGGATGGCTCGCGACGCTCGCGATCGGCTCGGGCAGCTCGTGCGCGTCGGAGTGACTGCGGCCGGCGTGCGCGATCACGTCGATGCGAGACGGCGTGTCGCGCGTGACCATCCAGAAGCAGCGCTCGCTGCCACCGACGGCGGTGATCGCGTTCTGCAGCGGAATGCGCAGCCGGACCCGCCGGGTCGCCGCCCGACGCGCCGGATCCCACTCCTCGATCGTGCCGTCGATCGCGGCCACGAAGCGGCGGCCGGCCGGTCCAGCGAGCGTCGGGAGCTTCAGCGTGTGGAACTGGGACAGCACGAGCTTCGCTCCGGTCACGTGCACGAGCATGGCCCCACGCGCGCCGACGAGCAGCGCATGCTGGTCCGTCGTCGCGGCGATCCGCGCCGTGGCCTCGACGCGCGTCTCGCCCTCGGCCACCGCGTCCAGCTCGCCCGGCACCGGGGCCGGATCGATGAGCTCCGCGGTCTGGTAGCCGGGCCCGCGCGAGATGACGAGCAGGCGGGACGGGACCCCGAGCCACGCGAGCTGCGCATCGGCGGCGATCGCGTACTCGGCGATCGGCGTGGCGCCTGCGAGCTCGACGACCACGACGCGGCCACGCTCGATCACGGCCGCGAACCGGGCATCACCGGCCACGATCACCCGCGGCGAGTCTCCCGCCACATACGGTGCAGACGCGGCACCAGCACGTACGTCGAGCATGGCTAGCTCTTCGGCTTCGGCTTCGTCAGCTCGATGGGGTCGGCGTCGACGTCGGCGCGTGAGATCTCGTAGGAGGAGCCGACCGTGGCGGTGACCTGATCGTCGCCCGCGCGCTGGCTGCGCGCGCGCAACTCGCGCACCGCCGTACCGAGCGCGGTCTGGGGATCGATACCGACCGCGAGCTTCATCACCTGGGCCAGCGCGTGGGCGAATGCGGTCGCCGACGCGAAGCGATTCGCCGGATCGGCATCGAGCGCGACGTCGAGGACCGCGGCGAGCGAGGCGGGGATATCCGGGCGGCGATCCGCGATCGGCGGGATCTTGTACGCGCGGATCTTCTTGAAGATCTCGACGTCACTCT
>DAIRFU010000847.1:0-2749 GCA_036794935.1 Kofleriaceae bacterium
CGCATCGTTGAAGAACGTCAGGACCTGCGTGTTCTCGAGAACCGAGTTCGTGATCTCGATATTGACCCGCGCTCCCGCGCCGATGATCGCGTTGATCGCGTTGCCGTGCACGTAGAGCTGGTCGGCGGAAAGTGTCGAGTCGTCCCTCGTTCCGATGACGTCGACATTCGTCGTCAGATCGACATTCGCCAGGTCGAGAACGCACCGCTGCGTCTCGAACGCGAGCCCTGCGCCGACCATCGTCAACGTCGCACTCTCGAGCGCAACACTGGAAATAGGTGCGCTGCTGCTGGCGAGGCCGCATTGAACCTGGCGCTCGCTCGTGCTTGTGAGGTTACGGATGCGCACCGCCGCACCCGCGTCGACGACAATGGCCGCGCCGCTCCCCACAATGGCCAGGGTGGCGCTCGTTCCGACGATCATGAGCGGGGTAGCAGTCGCGACATCCACGTGAAGCGGCGTCGTGTAGGTGCCAGGCAGGAGCCTGACGATCGGAGTCGGGGTCGCGTTCACTGCGTGAACGATCGCTGTGGCCGCCGAACACGGCTGCGAGAGCGCGCACGTGCCCGTCGCTCCGGGAGCCGCGTAGAGGATCGAGCTTTCGGCCACACATGACCCGGTCTCGATGGAGCAGACCCGGCTATCGCATTCATCATCCGCGACACACCCACGACACTGGCTCGTAGCGGTATCGCAGACCTGCCCCTCTCCGCACTGCGCGTTGGTCGTGCACTCCTTGCATCCGCCCGCAGCCGGTTCGCACCCGAGTGGACACTGAACCGAGTCGTAATTCGATCCCGTTGCGGCGCACGTGACCGCGATGTCACCTCGACAGATCGCGAGCTCGCCGGGCGTGCATGTCACCGCGATGCACGTCCCGGGACTGCCGGCGATCGACCCGTCGATATCGCAGTACGGCCGGTCCGGATCGATGCAGGTTCCGTCGCCGCAGTACGCCGGGTTGCGCTCCGTACACGCCTTCCTTCCGCCGGCTGCTCGTCGCTACAGGCGTCCAATCGTGCTTGCTGGCGCTGCTGCTCGTGACGTGGGCATGCTCGAAGCACGAGCCTTCACTAGCAGCTCCAACGCACACGATTCGCCTGTTCGATGCCACCGGGCAGGCAGTGGCGACCCTCGCGGATGGCGTGAATCTGCTCGACGGCAAAGGCCGTCTGGTCGGGAGGTATGACGTCGCGAAGAACGAAGCCGTGGTCGGAGCTGATCATCTGCCGCTCCTCACTGCCTTCACGATCAGCGGTCGCCGGCTCGACTTTCATCTGCCGATCAACCAGCTAAAGCAGGCAGAGCTTCGGGGCGATGATCTCTGGATCGACGGCCATCCCTTCGGCCGCGTCGACGGTATCACCGGCTCGAGCGACGATATGCGAAACCTCGGGGCGATGCTCGTCGGGATGCTCGTGTTCCCCCAACCCGAGCCGCGAACGGATGCAGTAGTCCCCGACACGACTGGCTCCGAGGCACCTGCACCTCCTCCGCCACCGCCGCCGCGGTAATCGGCCAGCGAGCGAGCAGCGTCCTGCCCTGAGGGTGGTCACTCGTCGTCGTCGTCGTCGTCGATCTCGATCGTGATCGCTTCGGTCTCGATCGGCTCGTCGGCCTCCGGCTCATCCGCATCGGATGCAGCCGGCTCCGCATCGCTGGAGTCCGCGTCCGGCGCGGCGTCCTTGTCGTCGGTCGCTTCGTCGGCCTTCGGCTCGGGCTCGTCCGACTTCTCGATGGCCGCCGCGTAGCCCGCGCCGGGCTTGGGGGCGAGACTCTCGCCGCCATCCTCGCCGGTCGTCGAGGGCGCTGGCCATTTCGGACCCGATGCATTGGCGCGGCTGCAGCCGATCAGGGCACCGGCGAGCGCGGCGGCGAGGAGCAGGCGACGCATGCGCCGCTGAGCGTAGCAGTTAGCGGACCTGATAGCCCAGGCCGTCGATCGTCGGCTTGACGAGCGCGCGGGCGTCGATGCCCGGCCTGGTCGCGATCTCGATGCGAGCCATTCGCACGTCGGCCTTCACGCCGAGCACGCCGTCGACGCTCGCGAGCGCGCGCTCGATGCGCTTCGCGCAGCCGCCGCAGCGCATGCCGGCGACCTGCACCGGCGTCCAGGTCGAGTCGGCGGGCAGCGGTGCCCACAACGGAGCGCTGCCGCCTTCGGCACCACACGAGCCACCGCAGGAGCCGCCGCACGAACCGCCACAGCTCTCGCCGGCCCCCGAGCAGCCACACGCCGCCTTGTCCGCGGGCACGGTGAGCGCGGCGCTCGCGATCGGTGCCGCCGAAGCCGGCGCCGGTACCGCCTTCGCGGTGATCTCGGCCGAGCGCTCGGCGGAGTCCGCGTGATCACACGCGGCCAGGCCGCACAGGACGAAGAGGCAGGCGAGCATCCGCATCCCGATTCGTGTATCACAGCGCCATGGTCGAAGTTGGCAAGAAAGCGCCGGCGTTCACGCTCGAGTCGTCCGAGGGCGGCAAGGTCAAGCTCGCGGATCTCGCGGGCAAGGTCGTCGTCCTCTACTTCTATCCGCGCGACAACACGCCGGGTTGCACGGTCGAGGCCGAGGGCTTCCGCGATGCGGTCCCGGCGCTCAAGAAGCTCGGCGCGACGGTGATCGGCGTGTCCAAGGACTCGATCGCCTCGCACTGCAAGTTTCGCGACAAGCACAAGCTGAGCTTTCCGCTGCTCAGCGACCCCGAGGGCAAGGTACTCGAGGCCTACGGCGCGTGGGGCGACAAGGTGATG
>DAIRFU010000231.1:0-9976 GCA_036794935.1 Kofleriaceae bacterium
CGTTTCGCAAGAGCGCCGGCCTGGCGTCGATCATCACGATGGGCAGCCCGGTCGATCTGCACCGCCACCTCGCGGTCGACGAGCAGATCACCGAGCGCGTCGTCGCGGGCCTGCGCGCGGCCCTGAGCTGGCCGCTCGCGCGCATCGAGGGCCTGCCCGGGATGTTCACGTCGACCGGGTTCAAGCTGCTGTCGGCGCGCAAGGAGGCGATGCAGCTCGTCGACTTCGTGCGCAACCTCCACGATCGCCAGGCGCTCGAGAAGCGCGAGGCGAAGCGGCTGTTCCTCGGCGGCGAGGGCTTCGTCGCGTGGCCCGGCCCGGCGTTTCGCAAGTTCGTCGACGAGGTGATCGTCGGCAACCGGATGGCGAGCGGCGGCATCGTGATCGACGGCCACGCGATCACGCTCGCCGACCTGACCTGCCCGATCCTCTACTTCGTCGGCACGCGCGACGAGATGGGCCGTCCCGGCTCGGTGCGCGGCATCCGGCGGGCCGCGCCGCGCGTCACGACGCTCTACGAGGTCATGGTGAAGGCCGGCCACTTCGGCCTCGTCGTCGGCTCGACGGCACTGACGGTGACGTGGCCGGGCGTCGTCGAATGGATGCGCGGCGAGGTGCCGCCGACCGCGGTCGACGTCCGCGCGCAGCAGGCCGCGCCCGAGCCCGACGCGGAAGACCACGACGACGAGGACGACAGCCCGTTCGAGCTCGCGAAGGAGCTGGTCGAGAAGACCGCGCGCGCGGCGCTCGAGCGCGTCGAGGAGCTCGGCGAGGACCTCGGCACGTACCTCGACAACGCGCGCTGGCAGCTGCCGCGGCTGCACCGGCTGCGCAACCTCGAGGATGACTCGCAGATCTCGCTCGGCAAGGCGCTCGCGGATCAGGCGGCACGCATCGGCGATCGCACGTTCTTTCTGTGGCGCGGCCGCGCGTTCACGTATGCCGACGCGAACCGCCGCGTCGACGCGATCGTGCGCGGCTTGCTCGCGTGCGGCGTCAAGGTCGGCACGCGCGTCGGCGTGATGATGAAGTCGCGGCCGTCGCATCTCTCGCTCGTCGCCGCGGTCAACCGGCTCGGCGCCGTCGCGGTGCTGCTGTCACCCGACACCGGCGACGACGTGCTGCCCCGCGCGCTCGACCTCGGCGAGGTCGAGATCCTGATCGTCGATCCCGAGACCGCCGCACGCGTACGCGCCACGACGAGCATCAAGGTGATGGTGCTCGGCGGGGTCGGCGAGCAGGGCGAGCTGCCGCCGGGCATGGAGCGCGCCCCGCGCGTCATCCCGCCCGGCGTGATCGACATGGAGACGATCGATCCGGCAGCGGTCACCCTGCCCGCCTGGTACAAGCCCGATGCCGGGCGCGCCCGCGACCTCGCGATGGTGTTCGTGACGTCCGGCAAGTACGTGCCGGCCCGCGCGTTGCGCGTGACGAACCGGCGCTGGGCATTCTCGGCGCTCGGTGCCGCCGCCGCGGCGACGCTGACCACGCGCGACACCGTCTACTGCTGTCTGCCGCTGCACCACCCGTCGGGCACGCTGGTCGCCGCGCACAGCGCGCTGATCGGCGGCTCGCGGCTCGCGCTCGCGTCCACGTTCGCGACCGAGACCTTCTGGGACGAGGTCCGCCGCTATGGCGTCAGCGTCGTCTACTACGCCGGCGAGATGTGCCGCCGGCTCGTCGATGCCGACCCGATGCTCGGCGAGGCGAACAACCCGGTGCGCCTGTTCGCCGGCTCGGGCATGCGCCCCGACGTGTGGCGCCAGCTCGTCGATCGCTTCGGCCCCGTCGGCGTGCTCGAGCTCTACGCATCGACGGAGGCGAGCGCCGTGCTCGCGAACGCGTCGGGCAAGAAGATCGGCTCGCTCGGCCGGCCGCTGCCCGGCAGCTCCGAGCTCGCGGTCGCCGCGTACGACGTCGCGACTCACGCGCTCGTCCACGACAGCCACGGCCGGCTGGTCCGCGCGCGCCTCGACGAGCCCGGCATGCTGGTCGCGCGCATCTCGGAGCGCGCCGGCGCCGACGTCGCGCACATCGATCCGAAGCGCCTGTTGCGCGACGCGTTCGAGCCAGGCGACACCTGGTTCATCAGCGGCGATCTGATGCGCGTCGACACGGTCGGTGACTACTGGTTCGTCGACCGGCCCGATCAGATGATCGACACGCACCTCGGCCCGGTCGCCTCGACGCGGATCGAGGACGGCCTCTACGAGTGCTCGTCGATCGCGCTGTGCGTCGCCGCCGCGCGCCCCGATCCCGAGGCTGCCGGCCACGAGGTCGCGGTCGCCGCCGTGACACTCCACCCGGGTGCCTCGCTCGATCCCGACGAGCTCGCGCGCGCCGTCCAGGCGCTGCCCGAGTACGCGCGGCCGCGCACCGTCCACGTCGTCGACGAGATCCCGCTGACCGACGGCTTCCGGACGATCAAGTCGCGTGCGTTCGATCGCATCCGCGCGTCGTACCGCTGGGACGCGCGCGCGCAGCGCTACGAGCCGGAGCCCGGCGTCACGGAATCGGCGGCGCGCCGACCTGCTGGAGCAGGTCGTTGACCGCGCTGCGCGCCATCTTGCGTGGCAAGGCCGCGCGGAACCCGCCGGAGCGGATGTGCATCTCGGCCGGCAGCATGAACAGGGCCGCGATCCGCGCGAACAGCGAGATCGGCAGCCACGCCTGGAGCTCGATCATGTCGCCGCGCTGCGTGAACTGCGTGCGCATCGCCGCCGTCCAGAACCCGCTGCCCTTCTGAAACAGCTTGACGTTTCCGGTCTGCGGCTCGCGAGGCATGAACCGGTGCTTCTGCGCCCAGGCCGCGATCGTCGGCCATGGATCGCCGGCGGACGGGAAGCTCACGACTGTACGTTTCTCGGGATCGACCACCACCAGCGCGTTCGTCATCTCGGACCGGCAATAACACGCCTGGGCGCGCCCGTGCACGGCGGTTGCAACCAGGCGGTGCATGAAGTCGATCACACTCGTTCGCGACGGTGAGCACCGGCGCACGTTCGCCTTCGTCTTCGAGCCCGACGAAGATCCCGTCGCGCTGCTGGCCAGGACCGCGCGCGAGTACCAGCTCGCGAGCTGCCAGATCACCGCGGTTGGTGGATTCTCGCGCGCGACGCTCGGCTACTTCGATCGCGCGCGCCGCGACTATTCGAAGATCCCGGTCGACGAGCAGGTCGAGGTGCTGTCGCTGCTCGGCGACATCGCCCACAAGGACGGCGAGCGGGTCGTCCACGTGCACTGCGTCGTCGGGCTGCGAGATGGGACGACGCGCGGTGGCCACCTGCTCGGTGCGCGCGTGTGGCCCACCCTCGAGGTGCTCGTCACCGAGTGGCCGGCATTCCTGCGCAAGCGCTTCGACCCGGACATCGGCCTCGCGCTCATCGATCCACCGACGCCGGTCGGCTGATCAGTGATCCCACGGCGGGGCGGCGGCGGTCTCGCGTCGACCGGTGGCCGAAAGGTGCGCCTGGAACCAGCGCGACGCCTCGTCCGTGACCTCGCGGAGCGCGCCGGGCTCCTCGAACAGGTGGGTCGCGCGCGGGACGATGTGGAGCGTGACCGGCGCGGTCATCTGCCGCATCGCGTCCTGGTTGAGCGCGATGACCTCGACGTCGGCGCCGCCGACGATCAGGAGCGTCGGGCAGCGCACGTCCGGCAGCGCGTCGCCGGCGAGATCGGGCCGACCTCCGCGCGACACGACCGCCGCGACGTCCGCGCGGGTCGCCGCGATCAACGCGGCCGCGGCACCGGTGCTCGCACCGAACAGCCCGACCGGCAGGTCCGCCAGTGCCGCCTGGCGCTTCACCCAGTCGACGGCACCGACGAGCCGGCCGGCGAGCAGCGGGATGTCGAAGCGCAGGTGGCGCGTGTAGCGCTCCGCGATCTCCTCGTCACGCGTGAGCAGGTCGAACAGCAACGTCGCGAAGCCGTCTTCCACGAGCGACGCGGCGACGGCGCGATTGCGTGGGCTCAGCCGGCCCGATCCACTGCCGTGTGCGAACACGATGATCCCCGCCGGCCGCGCCGGCAGCGTGAGATCGCCGACCAGCGTCGCGCCGGCCGCGTGCAGCGTCAGGGTCCTCGGCTCGGCAGGCTGGGTGTGCACGTCCTGCATGGCTCACCTCGCGCGACGCCCGGCGTCCGTCGCCGCGGTGGTCCGGGCCGGCACCTCGCGTGCGGCGGCGTCGAGCAGCTGGCGGACCTCGGCATCGCTCGTCTGCGTGAAGTCCTCGTACCAGAGCCCGACCGCGTACATGCGTTCGGGCGTGTCCAGACAGATCATCTCGTCGGCGCGCCGGCCCAGGGCCTCGCAGGTCTCCGGCGGTGCCACCGGTACGGCTGCGATGATCCGCGCGGGCCCGCGTGTGCGGAGCGCGTCGATCGCGGCTGCCATCGAGGCACCGGTCGCGAGCCCATCATCGACGAGGATCGCGGTCTTGCCGGTCACGTCGAGGGCCGGACGTCCGCCGCGAAACGCACGCTCGCGGCGATCGAGCTCGTCGCGCTCGCTCCGCGCCACCGCTTCGAGCTCGTCGCGCGAGACCCCGACCATCTCCATGACGCGCTGATCGACGACCTGGATCCCGCCCGACGCGATCGCTCCCATCGCGAGCTCCGAGTGACCGGGCACGCCGAGCTTGCGCACGACGAGGACGTCGAGCGGGGCACCGAGCCGGGTCGCGACCTCGTAGCCGACCGGTACGCCGCCGCGCGGCAATGCGAGGACCACGAGATCGGGTGTGCCGACAAACGCATCGAAGCGCTGAGCCAGCTTGCGCCCGGCATCGCGGCGATCTTGGAACATACGCATGCGATCGAGCGGTGCACGATCGACGCCAGGGCCCTGCGCGCTGCCCCTACAAGCCCGTCGGATACGTCTCGGCGAGCTCGCCGCCTTCCCACAGGGCCGTCCGCTCCAGCGGCTCGAGCGCCCGCGTCTGATCGAGGTGGATCACGGCATCCAGCTGATCGGCGAGGCGCACGTCGAAGTAATGGCTCCACCGCTCGGTCTGCGGCCGATACACGACACCGATCGCGCGCTCGAGCCGCGCCTCGTGCAGACCCGCCGTCACCTCACCGAGCTCGCCGAGCAGGAGCAGGAACTGCGGGAGACCGGTCGCGTGAAACAGCGCCTCGTAGCTACCGGCCAGCGCCGGCCGGACCGTCTTGCGCTCCGCCGGGCCGCCCCAGTTCGATGCGGCGGTCACCGTGCCGTCGTGGGTCGTGAAGCCGACCAGCATCGTCTCGCCCGGGTGCCGCAGCCGGCACAGATGTCCGATCGTGATCTCGTCGCGCTCGGCGCGATGCGCCATCGCCGAGGAGTCGCCGACGTGCGAGTTATGCGCCCACACGACGATCTTCGCGCTGCGCCCTCGGCGCTCGATGTGCGCGGCGAGTGCATCGAGCGAGTCGGCCATGTGCGTATCGCGCAGGTTCCACGTCGAAGCGCCGCCGACGTACATCGTCCGGTAGTACTCCTCGGCGTGCGCGACGACCCGCGCGTTCTGCTCGGCCTCGAACTGCGCGTCCTCGGCGAGGACACCGTCGTGCTCGAGCAGCTTCACGCGATCCCGGAGCAGCGCGATCAGCTGCTCGAGCACCTCGCCCTCGCAATCCGGTGCGAGGCCGAGCGAGATTGCATGCCCGTACTGCTGCGGCTCGTCGCCGAATTCATCGAAGCACGCATAGCGCTCGCGCGCGTTGCGGGCGGCGTCCGGATCGCGCTTGTCGAGGTAGCCCAGCACCGCGGCCATCGATGCGTGCAGCGAGTACAGATCCAGGCCGTAGAAGCCGACCCGGTCCCGCGCCTCGGCGAGCCCATCGTTGTGTGCGCGCAGCCAGCCGACGAGATCGAGGATGTCCGCATTGCGCCACATCCACTGCGGGAACCGGCGAAAGTCCGCGAGCGAGTCGATCGCGTCGAGCTCGCGCCCGACCCCGCGGACGAACCGGTTGATCCGGTACGCGTCGGGCCAGTCGGCCTCGGCCGCGACCGCACAGAAGCCCTTGTCGCGGATCAGGCGCTTCGTGAGCTCGGCGCGAATCCGGTAGAACTCGTGCGTGCCGTGCGTCGCTTCGCCGAGCAGGACGAAGCGCGCATCGCCGATCCGATCGAGGAGCAGATCGAAGTCGGAGTGGTCTCCGAGGAGTGGCGTCGCCTGTTCGGCGATCGCCTGAGCCAGGATCGATTCGGCGGACATACGGCTCCGAGGAGCAACGCGCGTGCCGCGCGCCCTCGGAGCTCGCCCGACGCCTCGGCTACTTCTTGGTCTTCACGAGGCCGCGATACTGGAGCAGCGGCTTGATGTCCGGCGCCTTGCCGTAGAACTCCTTGAACAGCACGTCCGGCTCCTTCGTGCGACCGCGCGACAGGATCTTCGCGCGGAACGTGTCGCCGTTCTGGCGGGTCAGGCCACCGTGCGCGGTGAACCACGCGCCCGAGTCACGCGCGAGGACCTCGCTCCACATGTACGCGTAGTAGCCGGCCTGATAGCCGCCCGCGAAGATGTGCTGGAAGTACGTCGAGTGATAGCGCGGCGGTACCGGCGCGTACGCGACGCGGTCCTTCTTGAGGATCGTCTGCTCGGTCGCCATCACGGCCTCCGGCTTGGGCAGCCTGGCCGCCGGCATCTGGTGCCACGACATGTCGAGCATCGCCGCCTCGGTGTACTCGAGCGTCGCGTAGCCCATGCCGTACGTCTGCGCGGCGAGCACCTTGTCGAGCAGCTCCTTCGGCATCGCCTCGCCGGTCTTGTAGTGCTTCGCGATGTTCGCGAGCACCTTCGGATCGCGCGACCACATCTCGTTGAACTGCGACGGGAACTCGACGAAGTCCGGCGGCACGTTCGTGCCCGAGAGCAGCGGGTACTTCACGTTCGAGAACAGCCCGTGGAGCAGGTGGCCGAACTCGTGGAACATCGTCTCGACCTCGTCGAACGTGAGCAGCGTCGGCTGGCCGGGGGCCGGCTTCGGGATGTTGAGGTTGTTGACGACGACCGGCTTCTCGCCGAACAGCCCGGACTGGTCGACGAACGTGTCCATCCAGGCGCCGCCCTGCTTGGCGTCACGCTTGTAGTAGTCGAGCAGGATGAGGCCGAGGCTCTCGCCGTTCGCCTCCTTGACCTCGAACACGCGGACGTCGGGCTGGTAGACCGGCAGGTCCTTGCGCTCGGTGAACGTGATCCCGTAGAGCTGGTTCGCGGCGTAGAACACGCCGTCCTTCAGCACGCGGTTCATCTCGAAGTACGGCTTGACCTGGCTGTCATCGAAGCCGAAGCGCTGCGCGCTCACCTTCTCGGCGTAGATCGCCCAGTCCCACGGCTCGAGCTTGAACGACTTGGTCTTCGCGGCCTTCGCCTCGGCGTCGATCGCCTTCTGGATGTCACGCGCCTCGGTCTTCGCCATCTTGAGGGCGGGCGTCGCGACCTGCCGCAGGATGCGGTCGACGTTCGCGGGCTTCTCCGCGGTCTCCTCGGCGAGCGCGTACGTCGCGTAGTCGCGGTAGCCGAGCAGCTTCGCCTTCTGCGCGCGCAGCGCGAGTGTCTTCACGACCGTCGCGGTCGTGTCGTTCGTACCACCCTGGCCGCGCTTGACCGACGCCTCGAACACGCGCTGGCGCAGCCCGCGATCCGTGAGCTGCTGGAGCACCGGCTGCGTCGTCGTGTTCTGCAGCGTGAGCACCCACTTGCCGGTCAGACCGCGCACCTTCGCGGCCTCGGCCGCGGCGCTGATCTCCGCCGGTGCGAGGCCGGCGAGCTGCTTCTCTTCCTCGACGATAACCGCGCCGTCCTTGGTGGCGGCGAGCACGCGCTGGCGGAACTCGGTGCCGAGCGACGACAGCTCCTGGTTGAGCTTCGCGAGCGTCGCCTTGTCGGCGTCCGACAGCTTGGCGCCGGCGCGCACGAACATGTCCTCGTAACGCTCGAGCAGCTGCGTCGACTCGGCATCGAGCCCGAGCTTCGCGCGCTGCTGGTACAGCGCATCGACGCGCTTGAACAGTGCGCTGTCGAGCAGGATCGCGTCGCGGTGCGCCGACAGCTTCGGCGTGACCTCGGCCTCGACCTTCTGCATCTCCTCCGAGCCGTTGCTCGAGAGCAGGTTGAAGTAGACCTTCGACACGCGCGTCAGCAGGCGGCCCGAGCGCTCGAGCCCGAGGATCGTGTTGTCGAAGGTCGGCGCCGCCGGGTCCTTCGCGATCTTCTGAACCTCCACGAGCTGCTCGGCCATGCCGCGCTCGAAGGCCGGCATGTAGTCGGCGTCGTGGATCTTGTCGAATGGCGGCAGGTGATACGGCAGCGCGCTGACCGCGAAGAACGGGTTCTCGGCGGGCTTGGTGGCCGGCTGCTCCGCCGAGGCGGACGTGGGTGCCGGAGCGGCATTCTGCGAGGGCATGGTGGAGCTCACCGGCAACGGGTTGGTCGCCGGCGGGTTCGAACCGCAGGCGGCGAGGGCAAGCACGAGGGGGGCTAGGCTTCCGCGTTTCACCCGACGGCAATAACCCCGTGTCCCCCTCGGTGCAAGCGCTGGCGGCCAGGCTCGGCCCAGGCGGCCAGGCTCGGCCCCACGCACCGCGATCGATCGCGCGGTAGGATGGACGGCCATGCAGGTTGTACAGGCGAAGTGTCCGAACTGTGGCGCCGGACTGAAGGTCGATCCCGGCGCCGATCAGGCGACCTGCGCGTACTGCGGCACGACCTCGTTCGTCCAGCGTCGCTCGATGTTCCTCCAGCGGCCGCTTCCCCTGCCCGCCGCCGCTCGCGGCACCCCCGCCGCACGGATCGCGCAGCAGCGGGTCTCCGGCGTCATGAAGCTGCTCGTGACCTTGCCGTTCCTCGGCGCGCTTGCCGGGATCGCCGCGCCGATCGGCGTGTGCGTGTACCGCTCGAAGCTCACGACCGGGCTGCACGACAGCATGCGATGGCGCGGCGCCGGCCCCGCGCTGCTCGTCGATGTCGACGGTGATGGGACCGACGATGCGATCGGGATGGTCCGCTACGTTCACGACGGCGATCGCGTGAACCTCGCCGCATTCTCGGGCACCAACGGCCACCGGCTCTGGCAGACCGAGAACCTGGCGACGTACTCGGACGCCATCAGCACGCGAGCCGTGCTCGCCGGCACCACGGTCCTGTGGGCCGACAACCGCGGCTCTCTACGCGGCTTCGCGCGCAGCACCGGCGCGGCGATGTGGACGGCCTCGCTCGGAGAGGTCGTGAAGGCGATCTGCCGGGCCACATCCGACAGCCAGATCGACGTGATGACCGCCGACGAGCGCTGGCAACGCGTGGCCCTCGCCGATGGGGCCAGCGTGCCGATCCCGAAGCGAAGCCCGGAACAATGTGACGCGCTGCCGAGCGACGACCAGGACGCGCTCGCGGGGTTGGTGGTCATCGACCGCTCGCGACGTGACATGCCCGTGATCGAAGGCATGAGGATCGCCAGGCTCGTCGAGCGCCCGAACGGGCCGCGGCTCGCGATCGGTACGCGCAGCCCCGGGACCGCGGTGCCGATGGTCGCCGTGCTCGACGCCGCCGGCAGCCTGCGCTGGAAGGCCGAGGTGCCCGCACGCGATCCGCTGACCGCAGAAACGTCCCCGCCCGAGTGGTTCGCGCTGGGAACCGACGATGTCGTCGTGATCTACGAGCGCGGGAACCAGGAGCCGCCGCTGCTGACCAGCTTCGATGTACGCACCGGCACGCGCCGATGGGAGGTGCCGATCGCGAAGGGCACCACGATCGTGATGCGCGGCGTGTCGCTCTCCAGGGACAGCGTGTTCGTGTCGAGCTGGGGCCACCTGCAGGCCTTCGATCGCGCGACCGGTGGCAAGCGCTTCATCGTCGGCGCGCTGTGAGCTTCACGGGCCTTCCGTTGTCTCGCTCGATGCAGGCTGGAGAACAGCGGCTCTTGTCCGGCGTCGCGCCCTTCACTCGCGACGATCCGGGCACCTTGCTCATTTCGCCCGCGCGCTCTCGCC
>DAIRFU010000848.1:0-2746 GCA_036794935.1 Kofleriaceae bacterium
GGTGCGGCGCCTTCGCCTTGGCCGCCTCGACCGCCGCCCGCACCGAGCCGCACGCCGCGATGTGGTTGTCCTTGATGAGGATGCCCGAGCCGAGATCGAAGCGATGGTTGCCGCAGCCACCGGCGGCGACCGCGTGCTTCTCGAGCACCCGGAAACCCGGCGTGGTCTTGCGCGTATCGACGACGCGCGCCTTCGTGCCCGCGACCGCGTCCGCGTAGCGGCGGGCGAGCGTCGCCACACCCGACAGCCGCTGGATGAAGTTGAGCGCGGTGCGCTCGGCGGTGAGCACCTGATGCGCGGGCCCGTGCGCGGTCAGGATCAGCGCGCCGCGATCGCAAGCCCCGGGTTCGCCGGGGCGCGCAGCAACGCGAACGCGTTGCGGAGTGGGATCGACGCGCGTGCCGTCCGGTGCGTGCACCTCGAGCTCGATGCGCGGATCGACGAGCGCGAACACCGCGGCTGCGACATCGACGCCGAACACGACGATCGGCTCGCGCGCGTTCATGTCCGCGACGACGGCGCGCCCGTCGCTGCCAAGTGTCACCTGAGATGTGATGTCGCCCCGGCCGAGATCTTCGTCGAGCGCGAGCTCGATGAGCCGGCGCACGGCGGGGATCGCGGCGAGGCCACGCAAGGCCGAATCACCCATGGACGCGGCGACCTTACTCGATCGGTCCGACGATCGATCGCGAAAAGTTTGCCCGAGATCTGGCTCGTGCCGGCCGGTTACTTCGTCGGTCGCAGGCTTGCGAAGATCGCCTGGATCGCGCCGCGGTTCGCCGCGTAGCGGTCGTGGTCGACCACCGCGAGCAGGATGATGCCCTTCTTCGTCGGCGTCGGACCGGCGACGAGCACGACCACGTCGAGCTGGCTCGCCCGGCTCGACACGCCGACGCCCTCGACCCAGGTCGCGCGCAGCTTGTGAACCCGCATCTTCTTCGTGCGGTCGACCCACTTGAGGCCCTGGATCGACGAGTACAGCTCGCCCTCGAGTCGGGTGAGCGCCGCCTTGACGTCGGGCGAGTCGACCACCTCGAGCACGAACGCGACCTCACCGCTCGGCGACTCGGCGCGGACGAGGTCGTCCGTTGCCTTGACCCTCCAGGCCTTCGGCACGTCGATCGACACCCTGGCGGCCTTGCTCTTGTGAACGTCCGCCGCGGCAGGGCGGCCGGCGATCACGAGGAGCGAGCACACGACGAGGGCGTACCGGAGCATGGCCTCGAAGCTAGCAGGTGTAGGCTCGCGCGGTGAAGACGATCCTCGCTTGCATCCTCGGCCTCGCCGCGGGCTGTCAGACCCAGTTCACCGGCTCGCCGCACATCGATCCCGCGACCTGCCAGGCCACGTGCACCTCGCAGCAGCTGCAGATGGCCGGCATGGTCTACATGGGCGAGTACTCGAGCGCGTGCATCTGCGAGGTTCCGCGGCCGGCGGCGGCGCCCGGCTCGGTGATGCGCGGTGCGGCCGGTGCGACAGCGGGGGCCGCCGCCGGGGTCGTCATGCAGATGCGGCGCGAGCAGCAAAAGCATCAGCAGCATCAAATGCACTGAGTCGCCGCACTCAGCTCCACCGCGCTGTCGGCCAGCCGCGCTGCTTCGCGTGTCGCGCGAGCCGCGTATCGGGGTTGATCGCGATCGCGGTGCCCACGCGCTCGAGCATCGGCAGATCATTGTAGCTGTCGGAGTAGAAGTAGCTGCGGGCAAGGTCGACGCCGTGCGCGGTTGCCCAGCGCTCGGCGAGCGTGACCTTGTGGTGCCCGAAGCACAGCGCGCGCGGCTTGCCGGTGAATGCGCCCGCCTCGACCTCGAGCTCGCTCGACAGCACGTGCTCGATGCCGACGTCGCGCGCGACCGGGCGCGCCGCGTAGGCGGTCGAGCCGGTCGCGAGCACGACGATGTGCCCCTGCTGGCGGTGGCGCTCGACGGCGACCCGCGCGGCCGGCGCGACGAACGGCGCGACGTGCTCGCGATACCAGATATCGCACTTCGCGATCATCTCGGCCTCGGAGTCGCCGGCGAGATCCGTGCAGAGGTTCGTGAACACGGAGTCCATGTCGAGGAGCGCGAGCTTGTACAGCGTCGCCCAGTACATCGCCTTGGCGACCATCGCCGCCGGTAGCTCGCCGCGCCGGTAGAGAAAGCGCGTCCACGACAGCGCGGTGTCGACCGTGAGCAGCGTGTTGTCCATGTCGAAGAACGCCGCGATCACCGCATCACCATCAGATCGAGGACGCGGACCAGGATGTTCGAGGCGCCGTGCGTGACCGTCGAGGCCAGGATCGAGCGGGTCGCCGACCGCATCCAGCCGAACAGCAGGCCGGGGAAGAACGTCGCGAGCACGCGCGGGTCGCCGTCCTTGGGGATGTGAATGATCGCGAACGCGAGCGAGCTCAGCACGAGCGCGAGGCCGACGCCGCCGCCCAGGATCCGCCGCTTCGGTGGGAATCGCTTCTCGAGAAGGCCGAGCAAGAAGCCGCGGAAGAACAGCTCCTCGGGCAGCGCGACCACCAGCATCTGGACGAGCACGAAGCCCGCGGACAGCACGTTCGTGTGCTCGGTATCGAGCGACCAGCTCCAGCGCGGCAGGTGCCAGGAGTCGAACCCGCCGTACTGCGCGCACATGCCGCGCGGCACCAGGTGCGCGAGCAGCTGCGAGTGGCACGCGATCTCGTAGAACGCGAAGTAACCGACGACGAAGATCGGGAAGATGATCGCGATCGCGATCGCGGCGGTGACGATGCCGC
>DAIRFU010000232.1:0-9968 GCA_036794935.1 Kofleriaceae bacterium
GTTCGTCCAGCACGAGCTGCTGATGCCGGTGATCCCGCTGTTCCGCGTCCGCGACGCCGCCGACGCGATCGCCGCCGCGGTGCGCGTCGAGCACGGCTTCCACCACACGGCGACGATGCACTCGACGAACATCGACAACATGTCGGCGATGGCGCGCGTGTGTAACGCGTCGATCTTCGTCAAGAACGACGCGTCGTACGCCGGCCTCGGGCTCGGCGGCGAGGGCTACACGTCGTTCACGATCGCGAGCCCGACGGGCGAGGGGCTCACCACAGCGATGCACTTCACGCGCGAGCGGCGCTGCACGCTGAAAGAAGCATTCAGGTTCGTGTGAGAGGCCCGGCGCTCGGTGTTCTCGAGGTCGGCACGATCGCGCGCGGGGTAGTCACCGCCGACGCCGGGCTCAAGCGTGCGCCCGCGGTGCTGCTCCACTCACGCGCGGTCTCCGGTGGCAAGCACCTCGTGTTCTTCGAGGGCGGTGTCGCCGAGGTCGAGGAGGCGATGGGGGCGGCACGCCGGAGCGCCGGCGACCTCCTGCTCGATCGCGTCGAGCTCGCCGCCGCCGATGCCCAGGTGTGGCCGATGCTCGGTGCGCCGCTCGAGCCGCCGGACTGGTCCGCCGATGCCGCTGCCGAGGCCGTCGCGATCATCGAGACGCGCACGGTGTGCGCCGCGATCGCCGCGGCCGATGCCGCCTGCAAGGTGGCCGACGTGGTCGTCCGCGACACCCGGTTCGCGGTCGATCTCGCCGGCAAGGCGTACTTCACGCTGACCGGCAGCCTCGACGCGATCGAGGCCGCCGCGGCCGCCGCCCGCGCCGCCGCCGAGGAGCGCCTCGTCGGGCTCGAGGTCATCGCGCAGCCATCGCCCGACCTCCGTGGCCGGCTGTTTCGCTGACCTCAGCCCTTGCTGATCGTGACCTTCGTGATGGTCACGGGCGTCTCGGGCCGGTCCTGCGCGCCCGTCGGGACGGCCTCGATCTTCTTCACGAGATCGAGCTCCGCGCACTTGCCGAACACGGTGTGCTTCTTGTCGAGGTCGGGCCGGTCGCCCTCCATGATGAAGAACTGGCTACCGTTCGTGCCGTGGCCGCCGCGCACGCCGGCGTTCGCCATCGCGAGCACGCCCGCGCCGACGTGCTGGCCTTCCCAGATCTCGTCGTCGAAGTTGTAGCCGGGCCCGCCCGTGCCCTGGCCGAGCGGATCGCCGCCCTGGATCATGAAGCCGGGGATCACGCGGTGGAACGTGATGCCCTCGAAGAACGGCGTGCCACGCTCGACGTTGCCGGTCTTGGGGTTGAGCCACGGCTTCTTGCCGGTCGCCAGGCCCACGAAGTTCGCGACCGTCATCGGCGCCTTGTCGCCGAACAGCTCGCAGTGGAACGTGCCCAGCGAGGTGTCGATCGTCGCCATCAACTTGTCGCCCGTGCCCGGCAGGTCCTTCGTGTACTCGGCGAGGTCGGCCGCGACCGGCGGCCGCACGTCGCTCGCCGGCGTCGGATCGGGGCTCGGCTGCTTCGGCAGCTCGGCCTTGCCGACCGGCTCGGGGCTCAGGTCGCCGGACGGCGCCGCCGAGCCGGCGTTGGTGGTGTCCGTCGGCTTGTTCTTGTTCTCGCAAGCCGCGGCGGTGACGAGGAGGCTGACCAGGACAGCGCTGAAACGCATGAGTTGCATGACGGCGCGAACATGGCGCAAACGTGCGCGGCCTGCAACCGTGGCGCTATTGCACCGTCAGCGTGCCGTCGCTGCACGTCACCGTGTAGCCGGCGACCCGCGGGGCGAGCTCGCCGCAGATCGCGTCGTAGCCGACGTCGGTGGGCGTCAGCTTCGGCCGCTCGCCACCGCGCCCGGCGATGCCCTGGAGCAGGAACTGCGGCGAGCCGAGCAGCGCGCCACAGAATTGCCGCGCGGCGGCGGCGGTGACCTTGCTCGCCGGCATCTCCAGGCTCGCGCCGAACAGACCGGCGATCGCGTCCATCTCGGCGGTGTCGACGATCGCCGGCTCGCCGATGACCCGATCCTTGATCGCCGACGCGACGTCGCGGACGGTCGCGGTCGCGTCCGCGGCGCCCGCGGCGACCAGCTCGTCGATGAAGTCCGAGGTCACCCAGTCCGGCCGGGTGCACGCGCCGTAGCGGTCCTCCCAGACGAGGCGTGCCTGGAAGTCGAGGCCGCGGAAGCCGCGCTCGCTGTTGCGCAGGAACATGCCGACGCCGCGCTCGAACGGCACCTCGTCTTCGGGCATCACGCCGCCCATCATGCAGGCGGCCTCGTACGTGTTGCAGCACGCACCGAACTGGCTGCAGTAGCCCTGCATCTGCGCGCAGGTGCTGCCCTCGCAGCCGTCGCCGTAGTCGGGGAACCGTGACGCCGCGGGAGGCGGTGGCCAGCCGAGCGCGGCGCTCGTCGCCGAGACGAGGGTGCGCGCGTCGATCGCGGTGACCGCGTCTCCCGGGCCATTGAGCCGGCGCTCGGGATCGGCGTCCGCGATCACCCACGGATCGAACACCGGCGGGTACGTGTAGGGCGCATTGCCGCAGCCGAGCTCGGGAGGCTGGCGATTGAAGTAGTCGCTCTTCACGATCGCGACGAGCAGCGCCTTGATCGAGTAGCCGCTCTCGGTGAACCGGGACGCGAGCGCGTAGAGCAGCTCGCTGGCCTGCTGGTTGCGCGGGAAGTAGTTCGCGATGGTCAGGGACGTGCCGGTCGCGCGCTTCCACACATCCTCGGTCATCTTCAGCGTGACGAGCCAGGCCAGCGCGGTGTCGGGATCGGCGATCGCGCCGTCCATGCCGATCGGCGGCAGGTGGCCGCGCAGCGCATCGAAGCCGCGCGCGAGCGCCTGTTCGAGGTTGTAGACGGTGAGCCGCTTGCCGGTCAGGCTCGCGAGCTTGCCGTCGATATCCGCGATGTCGTCACCGACGTTGGGCGAGAACTCACCGCAGTCGTCGGTCCAGCCCCACGGGCGCGCGTTGCCCTCGACGAAGCCGTCGACGCGGAACGCGGCGTGGACGCGGTCGGGCTCGATACCGCTCGAGATCCCGTACACGCTCTTCTCGGCGAGCCCGGGCACGGGCCAGTGGCGATCGAGCATCGGATCGTCGCTGTCGGTCACCGAGCGCTCGCTGTTGTGACAGGACAGGCAGACCACGTCGCGGTGGAGAAAGCCCGAGTCGAACGTCTCGCCGAAATCGGCGCGGCGCGCGAGCTCGGCCTCGCGGGCGGGCACGTTCGCGGCCGGGATCGGATGCGCGACCATCGAGAACAGCTGCGCGCGATACAGCGGCGTCGGATCGTCGAGCGCGATCGCGGAGCGCGCGAGGTCGGCCATCGACCACGGGCCCTTGCCGTCGCCCGAGGTCGTCGCCGGCTGGCTGCGCACCGCCATCGCGAGCGAGGCATCGGCGGTGTCGCGGAGCGGGTGATCCCAGCAGCTCGCCTCGGTCTGGACGTCGAGCCGCTGGACGTGCATGGCGTCCATGAACGTGTCGATCCAGCGATCGGCGAACCCCGGGCGCTCCATGATCGCGCGCGCGACCGCCTCCTCGGGATCGCCGCCGGCGTCCGCCACCGCGGTGTAGAGATCGACGTAGACATCGACCTCGGCCTGGCTGCGCGGCCGCAGGCCGGCGAGCGCGAGGAACGACTGGCGCACGAACGACGGCGGATCGCCGTCGCACTCGGTGAACGGCACGTCCTGCCCGTCGTCGTCGTCGCCGGTCTTGCGGTGATCGCTGCCGCACGCGGCGAGCATGGCCAGCGCCGCGACGGCGAAGAGAGCGAGGCGCCTCATGCCGTCCTCCCCAGGCACAGCTGCATCGTCCGCAGCGCCGCATCGACCTCGCCCGTGGCGCTCGGCACGTCGGAGACCGCGAACGCCTCCTGCGAGAACGGCCAGATGCCGAGCGAGAGCAGCGCCGCGATCCGGTTCTGCGCCGGCGTCGCGTACATGTCCGCGTTGCCGCTCGGGCCGATCGCGCCGGCGATGCCCTTCATCGTCGGCCCGCCGATGAACGCGGTGACGTAGCCATACGGGTGGTGGTTGCGGCCGGTCTGGCCCTGGGCGCGCGGCGTGCGGCCGAACTCGGTGTTGAGGATGATCAGCGTGTCGTCGAGCGAGAGCTTGTTCGGATCGTTCTCG
This sequence comes from Kofleriaceae bacterium, assembly GCA_036794935.1. GTDB lineage: Bacteria > Myxococcota_A > Polyangia > Haliangiales > Haliangiaceae > JABFXX01. The sequence goes on from DAIRFU010000232.1 coordinate 4,141, forward strand.
GTCGGCCCGTTGATGATCGCGAGCAGCGAGCTCAGCATGTTGTCGAAGTTCGTCGCGGTGTCGCGCGCGTTATCCGAGTGCGTGTCGTAGCCACCACCGCCCGATGCCTCGTAGAGGCCCGTGTCGCTGACGCACACGTACGAGGCGGGCTCGGTCGGGTGGGTGAGCAGCTTCGCGGCGGCCGACATCCCGATCAGCGGGATGTTGCGCGACTTCGTCGTCTGGCACGAGGTGCCGCCCTGGTTCGCGAACAGATCGGGGCTGAGCACGCCGGCGATCGCATCGACGCGGCGCGTGTTGTTGAACGCGACCTCGAGATCGTCGGTCCGCGCGCTGCGCACGCGCGCACCACCCGGCCAGCTCAGCCGGCCATCGTACTGCCGGGTGTACGCCTCGACGAGCGCGTCGTGGCTCGCGCGCGCCGAGCCGACCGTCGTCCGACCCAGCAGGCTCGTGAAGCCGTCCGCGTTGTCCGTCTTGATGAGCAGCGGGCGCGCGGCGCCGGGATGCATGCCGGGCGCGGCCGCCGCCGCGACGTTGTCGCTCGACACGCCGCCGGTCGCGAACACGTACGAGTAGGGCGATGCCCGATCCGGCGCCGTGCCGGCCTCGAGTAGCGCGCGCTGGACGTGGGCACCGAGGCCTGCGGCGCTCGGCTGCCCGACGGGCCGGCCGGTCAGCGCCTGCGGCACGGCTGCCTCGTGCGGCTCGAGCGTGTGTTTCTGGACGACGATGCGCATGCGGTCGAGCACGTCGCTGCGCTGCCACAGCCGGTCGGCGAACGGCCCGATCTCGACGGTCGCGCCGAGCGCGTCCTGACCGAAGTCGCGCACCGTGTCGAAGCTCGCCGTGCCGCAGCGGCCGAGCATCGTCGCGTTGCTCGACTCGTACGTGTAGTACTGCTGGCTCGGGTACTGGGGATCGCTCGGCGTGCCGTAGTTGCGAACGAAGTACAGCGTCTCCCACTGCGAGAGGCCGCCGTAGAGGAAGACCTCGAGCACGCGCCTGGCGCGCACCCCCTCGGGCAGCGTGACGGCCTCGGCGCCGCCGGGGAACGCGCCGAACTGCGCGTGCGCGCGGCGGATGACGTACGGGCCGGCGATCGCGGCCGCGCTGGCTCCCCCCACGAGGCCAAGAAACGTACGGCGTCGCATGCACGTACGGTGGCACCTGCGGCGGGGGAACGTCACGCCCAAAAGCTCAAGCTTGCTCTCACACCGAGGCGCCGGGGGCGCATACCCGGATGCGCAATCAGTGCGGGGACTTGTCCCGCCGGGACGCGCTCGGGCCAAGGTGCTCGCGTCGCTCGCAAGCTCGCGACACTCGGCGATCCGTTGCCCTCGCTTGTCACTGGATCGTTCGCCGTCGCCGTGATGTGGTCCGAGCGATGCGTGGACTCGTGATCGCGGTGGTCGTGCTGGCGCCCGGCACGGCGGTGGCGCAGAGGTGGCAGGACGCGACCGCGGGCTGCCTGGGCACGACGGCCGAGTGGACGAACAAGGTCGAGGTCGCCGATGTCGACGGGGACGGCAAGATCGACCTGCTCCTCGCGAACGGCGGCGACTACGCCTCGCCCGGCGAGCCGGAGCCGACGCGCGTGTTCCGCAACACGTGGGGCGCGGCCGCGAATTGCAGCGAGATCTCGGCGCAGGCGGTCGGCGGGTTCACCGGCCTGTCACGCACGATCAAGGCGGCGGATATCGACGGCGACGGCGATCTCGATCTCGTCACCGGTGGCGCGTACGGCACGCAGCTGAAGCTGTTCGTGCGCGGCGCCGCGGGGTGGACGGACGCGACCGCGCAGCTGCCGCAGCAGCCGACGAGCGTAGGCGACGCGGAGCTCGGTGACGTGGATGACGATGGCGATCTCGATCTGGTGCTCGCCGACTGGGGCGGCACGAACCCGGCGACGAGCAGCGGCGGCCGCACGCGGCTCTACCTCAACGACGGCGCCGGCACGTTCAGCGAGGCGACCGCGACCCAGATGCCCGACGTGCTCGTCAAGTGGTCCTGGGATCTCGAGCTCGCCGACGTGGATAATGACTGGGACCTCGACGTGCTCGTCGCGTGCAAGCGGTGCACGACGAGCTACCTGTTCCGCAACGATGGCGGCGGGCACTTCACGAACGACGCCGACGCGCTGCCGCATTTTTCGAACAACTACGAATTCGAGCCGATGGACATCGATGCCGACGGCGACCTCGACTTCGTCACGATCAACGACGGGCCGAACGTGACCGAGCACATCTTCGTCAACCGCGGCGATGGCACGTTCGCCGACGAGACCAGCGCGCGGCTCACCGGCACGGCGAACCCGCCGGGCGCCGACGACAACGTCGCGGTGTGGCTCGATCACGATGCCGACGGCGACGCCGATCTGCTGATCGGCTCGCTCGGCCCCGACCGGCTACTCGACAACGACGGCGGCGGGCACTTCACGCTCGTCGCCGGCGCGACGCCGGACGACACCGACGCGACGCTCGGCCTCGCGGTGGCCGACTTCGACGGGGACGGCCGCCTCGATCTGCTGCAGGGGCAGGGCGAGATCGCATTCCCGGACAAGGTGCAGCTCGGCTCGGCCATGATCGCGGTCGACACCGTCGCGCCGGTGGTGCGCGTGCGCGGCGAGCCTGCCGGCAACGTGATCCGCGCGCGCATCCACGACTTCATCGGGCCGTCGCACGTACACGACTTCACGAAGGTGGTCGCCGTCGTCGACGGCACCGAGATCCCGATGACCTGGTACGGCGGGATGCTGTGGCGCGCGAACGATCCGCCCGAGCCGTCGTCGACGACCTTCCAGGTGTGCGCCACCGATCGCGGCGGCAACAGGGCATGCGACACGAACGCGCCGGTCTACCCCGACGGAGGCATGATCGACGACGCCGCGACCGGCGAGCCGAAGCCACCCTCGGGCGGCTGCTGCGACGCGGGTGGCGATTCGCGCGGCTCGCTCGTGCTCGCGATGCTCGCTTGCGCCGTGCTCAGTGCCAGAAGCCGATCGAGAGCCCACCGTTGCGGTAGCGAGCTAGCGAGCGTACGTGGATGGCGTGAGCGGCATGCTCGCTTGAGGGCCGGCGATCAGATCGGTGCAGCGGTGCTCGCCGAGCTCGATCGGCATCTCGGCCCTGTCGCGGCGGACATCGCCGCGCTCGAGCTCGACCGTCACGTGGTGTGGCAGCGCTCGCGCACGACGCGCCACTGCAACTGGAAGCTCGTGATCGAGGCGTTCCTCGACGGCTATCACATCCGCGTGCTTCATCGAGACAGCGTGTATCGGTTCTTCCTCGACGCCGCCTCGGTCGCGGAGCCTGCCGGTGCGCACATCCGCGCGATCACCGGCCGGCGGGCGCTGCGCGAGGCAGCCGGTCAGCTGGCCGGCGTCGATCTGCGCCTCCTCGCCACGCCGAGTTTATTGCTGTTTCCTTCGACCGTCGTCGTCGAGCACCCGGACTTCGTCTGGTGCGTGACTCTCCAGTATCCCGGGTCGATCTCGTCGCACACTAATGCGCGCCGTTCCTCGCGCGCACGCATCGTGCCCACGCCCGAGCTCCGCGAAGTCCGCGTTCTAGAAAATGGTGCGGGCTGTACTTCCCGCTGTTCAAGCCGCGGATCAAAGGTAGCTGGGCAGGTTACCTCGCGAAGCGACAGATGGATCCGACCTTCAAGCCGCCCAAGCTGGATCCGATGACGGTCGACGCGTCGATCATTCCGGGCATCTACATGCGCGGCGTCGAAGAAGAGAAGGCGCCGGTAGAGATGATTCGTCCGAAGGCACGCAAATGATGCGCTCGATCCTGCTCTGCTGCGTTGCGTGCGGGGCGACACGCACTCCTAAGTCATCGAGCTTGGCGAACGCAGCGGATGCGGTTGTCGGCAAGCGGTCCTACTTCATCTATGGTGTGCGCGGCAGCGATCCCGAGGTCGTGCCGTGGTCGGGCGCAGGAACGGTGCTCCTCGACGCGGGTCACGCCTTTGTCCTCGAGCGCGGGGATGGACGCGGAAGAATCCAGGCGGTTGCTGGACGTCCTGCACGCACGCTCGGCGCGGCGATCGAGGGTGAGCACCCGGGTTCGGGCCTCGGCATGACCGCGATGCCCGGTGTGACACCCACCGTGGTCGTCATCGCGGACTTGGTCGTCGTGCAAGGTCGGTCCGAGATGCCGCCCGCATCATCGTCTGCCGGTGTGCCGCCGCTGCAGCAGAACTATCTCGAGGTCCTGCGGAGCAATGCACATGGCCTCGGTAACCGACTGCAGCAGCTGCCGTGGCCGGCCATACGCACCGTACTCTTGCCGAGCACCGATGTCGACGGCGATGGCCGCCTGGACCTCGTCACCTACGAATGTGCGGAGAAGTGCACGGTTGGTTTCTGGCGGGCAACCGCGACGCAGCTCGACGCGGAGAAGCCAATCGCGACGTGGAGTAATGCGGAGCGATTCGTCATCGGAAAGTCGACGCCGGTTGGTTACGTCATCGTCGCGGCAGAACCGTTCGCGATCCGCACGTACGCGCTCGAGCGTGGTGCATTGCGCGAGCTCGCGCAAGTCGCTCACGGCCCGCGCGAGGACACAACGGCGCTCATGGGTCCGGTTGCCGTCGGTGACTTCGACCATGATCAGAAACTCGACATCGCCGGCGTCTCTCGTGGCAACGCGCTGTTTGCGTGGAGCAATGGCAAGCCGGTGTCGGTGACGAATGCGCTGTCCGATCGCATTCAGCAGATCGCATTCGTCGATCTCGATCGCGACGGCGACGACGATCTGCTCGTTGCAACCGACACCGACGTCGCGATGTATCGCGGTTCGCCGTCGGGTCTCGAGTCATCACCGAGCTGGCGGGCTCACCTTCCCTGATCCATGGCATCGATCCAGACCATCGCGTCCGCACTCGCTTGCTCGATCGAACCGATCGCGCTCGCGTTGATCCGCGGTGAGAGCTCGGTTCGCGAGTTTGTCGCTGACCTCGGTTGGATCCCGCCCGATGCGCCGGTGCCTCCCGCGTTCGCGACGCTTGCCGATCCGGCGCAGCGCGTCGTGATCGCGCTCGACACGCTCGCGCAACGGCGCGACGAGACAACCGAGGGCGATCTCGTGTCGCTCTATCGCGGCTCGCCCACGGGGCTCGAAGCATCACCAAGCTGGAAATCCAGCCTTCCCTGATGGCGACGGTCGAGCAGATCGCCTCCGTGCTCGCGCGCTCGAACGAACCGATCGCGCTCGCGCTGATCGGCGGTGACCGGCGGTGACGCCCGCGTGCCACTCGCCCAGTTCGGCGCACGTTCGGGGCTCGAGGCGAAGGTGCTCGCGTTGCGCGCAGGCGTCGAAGCGGGCAATCGCACGGACGTCTATGTCGAGGGGCAGATCGAGGGCGGTTGCCTCGTCATCGCGCCGGATTCGCCCGACTCTTTCCTCGCGCGGATCTTGCCCGCCGACGGCGTGCACCTCGACTTCGACATGGCGATCGGTTGGTCGAAGCAACGCGGCGTATACTTGACCGGCGCTGCATCGCTCGAGACCGCAATCGCGGTGCATCAACAGCTCGGCCCGCTCCGCGTCGACACGCTCTATGTGCGATTCACGACGCAGGGACGCGGTGTGACGCTCGAGGCATCCGTCGCTGCGAGCGCTGCGCTCGGCCCGATCGCGATCACGGTCGATCGCATCGGGGTCGTCGGTTCGCTCGCGCTCGAGCCCGGCGGGAACCTCGGATCGGCGCAACTCGACCTCGACTGGAAGCCACCGAGTGGCGCGGGCATCGCGATCGATGGCGGTATCGTGAAGGGCGGTGGCTATATCGGATTCCAGCTCGAAGCGGGCGGCTACGAC
>DAIRFU010000849.1:0-2741 GCA_036794935.1 Kofleriaceae bacterium
GTGCACTTGCTGAGGATCGTGATGCCGCGCTCGCGCTCGAGGTCGTTGCTGTCGAGCGCGCGCTCGGCGACGACCTCGCCGGTCCGGAACGTGCCGGCCTGCTTGAGCAGCCCGTCGACGAGCGTGGTCTTGCCGTGGTCGACGTGGGCGATAATGGCGACGTTACGAATGCTCGGGGACGACATCAGGTATCCTTCACGAGCACGCGCTCGCATGCCGCGAGGACGCGGACTTCCGGGGTCAGCTCGGGCGCCGACAGCAGCGCGGCGAGCACGAGATCGTGGGTACCGGTGATCGTCAGCGCCGGCTGGTCGGTCTTGATCGCATCACCATCGACGCGCAGGTTGCGAACCGGGACGCCGGCCGCATTGCTGACGGCGGCGACCTTGCCGGTCACCGCGATGCGGGCGAGCGCGACGCCGTGTGGATCGAGCACGGAGGCGGTGGTCGCGTCGCCGACCGGGAAGATGCGGGCGACCGGCACTCCATCGCGGCGCAGCGTCGTGCCGTTCGCGGCGGTCAGGCCCGACCAGTCGGTGCCGCCGACATTCGAGATCAGCGGGGGGCCGCCGACGATGAGCTCCACCGGCCCGATCGAGCCGCGGCACGGCCGCAGCGGGCGCAGCTCGGCGACCAGCACACCGGAGCCGTCGCGCACCTGCACGGCCGCCGGCTCGGGGGGTGGCGGCTGCTTCGAGCCGTGGCACCCCCCCAGGACGAGCAAGAGCAGACAGCACGGCGCACGCATCGGGAGCGGCGGTTCATATCAGGCCGACGGGAGTCCGGCAATGCCAAGGGTTCGCGATCCCGGGCACTCCGTGATAACCCCTCGGGAATGAGACGGGTGGTGCCGCTCGTCGTCATCCTGGCAGCGTGTGGCCGCTCCAGGTCGTCGGAGAACGTCGTGGAGCGCCGTGACGACGCCGCGACCCCGCGGGTGGCACGGGACGCCTCCCCGGTGCTGCGGCCGCTGGCGCTCGGCCTGTCCGATCTGGCGGGCTTCGGGTACCGCGGGCGGTCCGGCCAGCCGGCGTTCCGCCTGGCGCGGGCGAGCGAGGCCAAGGGGGCGTGGGCCGAGGTCGTTGCCCAGTGCCGGCAGGCGCTCGCGGCCGATCCGGGCCACCTCGATGCCGCCTATCTCTACGCGGTCGCGCTCGCGAAGACGGGCGGTGGCGGCGCGCAGATCGCCGCCGCGCTCGGCACCGCGGTCGCAGGCGACTTCGCGAAGTGGGGCGCCGCGTCGCTCGCGCAGCCCGCGCTCCAGCCGTTCCTCGCCAGCGCGCTCGGACAGGCGTGGCGGCGGCGCGTCGACCAGGATCGCGCCGCGCTCGTCGCCGCGCTCGCCCGCTCGTTGATCGTGACCGCGCAGCACGATCTCTACGCGTACGACGGCGTGGCGAAGCGCTGGTTCCGGCTGACCCGCACCGGCGGCGCGGTCGTCGGCGCGCTGCACGTGCCGTCGCAGCACCAGCTCGCGTACGTCACGCGCGCGCGGGTCACCCGGGCAGGCACGTCGCGCACGCGGATCGCGATCGGCATCGTCGACCTCGCGACCGGCCGCACGCGCCGCGCGGTCGAGCTGCCGGTCCCGGCGAGCGCGAAGCTGCGCATCGGCTACACGGTGAAGGGAACGCCGGGCTTCGTCGTGCGCGCGGGCAAGCGCGTGTGGCAGCTCGCCGGTGACGAGACGCTCGCGCTGCGCCGCGTGGCGGCGAAGGCGCACGCCGACGCGCCGGCGTACCTCGCCGACATGATGCGGCTCGAGGTCGCTGGCCGGCAGGCGCGCATCGATCGCGCGGCGGTCCCCGACGTGACGGCCGACTGGGATGACCGCTCGCTCGCGAGCGCGATCAAGATCGGCCGATCGCAGAAGGTCGTCACCGTGCCGAGCCCGGGCCTGATCGACGGCGACACCGCGACGTGGTCCGCCGATCGCACCCAGCTCGCGTTCATCGCCGAGCTCTCCGATGACTGCGCGCCCGGCATCGCGACCGCGGCCGCGTTCGTCGCCGATGCCGCGACCGGTCGCGTCCACGAGCTCGAGCGCGCCGCCGCCGGCATCTCGATCGAGTGGTACGGCGACCGGACGCTCGCGATCGCTGCCGATCACGGCGTGTCGATCGTCACCGTCGGCGGCGACGCGCCGGTGCTCGTGCCCGGCGCCGATGGCCTCGTCACGCCCCGGCGCACGCCGACGTGTGTGCCCCAGGTCGCCGGCGACGACCCCGTGGTGGAAGACGAAGACGCTCGATAGGTTTTCGACACCGTTCGACAGGGGCCTGCCCGTGGTTTCGCGAGCTTGCCGCGCTGCGCGGCGATGGCACAACGGCTGCTCTTGTCCGTGGCCATCATGCAACTGCGAGAGATGGCCGTGGCTGGACTGGGTGGCATCTGCGCCACCGTCGTCGACGTGTCGCTGCTCGTCCTGATGGTCGAGCACGGCACGGCGGTGGCGCTCGCCGCGTTCATCTCCGCAGCGTGTGGTGCCGCGGTGGGCTTTGCGATGAACAAGTACGTCGCGTTTCGAGATCGCTCGCCGATCTCCGCCCGGCAGCTCGGTCGCTTCGCCTGTGTGGCCGTGGCGACCGCGCTGCTGATGGCCGGCGCGATGCAACTCATCGCGGTTCGCCTCGGCGCGCCGTACCTCGCCGCGAAGGTCGTCTGCTCGGCGCTCGTGTTCCTCGCGTGGACCTATCCCGCGCAGCGCCGCCTCGTGTTCCGTCCCCGCCCGCGGCTGTCGC
>DAIRFU010000850.1:0-2739 GCA_036794935.1 Kofleriaceae bacterium
GCGTAGATGAGGCGCGGGGCGCCACCGCGACGTACACCAATAGCTCTTCGGTCATGTACCTCTCGGGGGGAGGCGGCGGAGGAGGACTCGGGCGCCTCCGGATCAATACGCGCGATGGCACGTACACGAAGGCCAACACGGCCATCGAGGCCGCGGTTGTGACCACGGGCACGCTGGCGACGCGTTAGCTCGAGACGATTGCGAGCGCAATGAACACTTCGCCCGCGACGCCGTTGCAGCCGTCGTACGGACGTTGTCAGTCGCCTTGGAGGGCAGCGAGCGTCTCTATTGGCAGGTGCCGGTGCCCGTGCCTGCCGATAGCGGCAGGAAGCCCCAGGTGTCGTTGAACGGCAGGTAGCTCCAGATCCCCGTGATCGTCGCGTAGCAAGTATTCGCCGTGTTCAGCAGGAAGATGTCGTCGTCCGTCTTGAACGTCGTAGCGCCCTGCGTTGCCTCACCGACGCCGAAGGTACCGCCCGAACCGGTCGTCCCGACCGTCGTGACCTTCACGTTCGCGAGCGTCACCAGCACACCTTCGTACGGCTCGCCGGTCGTGTCGTCATTGAGCGTCGTAGCCGTCTCGCTGACGACCGGAACGACGGTGCCCGTTCCAGCCGTGCCGGCGACGACCGAGATCGCGCGCAGCTCCGTCAGCGTGCCGGTCCCGCTCATGTCGTTGAACTCGTCCACCGTGGCGACGATGTTGACCCGCGAGCCGACCGGGAACGTATCGAGGTTCGAACCCGGGCCGTAAACGTAGACACCTTCGTTAGCAGCCGCCGTCAGGCCGGTCTGAACCCAGATGTTCTTCTTGTTCTTGGAAACCGCCGCGACGTAGACGCCCTGGAGCTCGATCCCGCCAGTCGGCGGCGTCGTCGCGGTCTGGATCGCGCTGATCGTCGTGACCTCGCGACACGTGGCCGATGCGCTGATACACGCATTGTCCGCGCAGTCTTTGAACCCATTTCCGTCGTTGTCGATGTCGTCTTCGCACGTCGCCTGCTGGTTCTCGGTCGGGCACGCATCGCCGCCCGTGCCAATCGCATCCGTGGTGCGCGGCAGGATCTGGTAATCGAAGAAGTAGCCGACGACGCCCGTCACACTACCCAAGCAGTCGCCCGCTGCCACTTTCGTCGATGGCATTGCTGCGAGCGACGACTGCACTTGCAAGTCGCCCGTGATGTCGAACCGCTCGTACGTGGGATCCTTGCACTCGCCCATGCTGGTGATGCACTCGGTGTTGCTGAACGCCTCCACGTTGCTGACCGTGACCAGCACGCCTTCCCACTTCTCCCACTCGGCGTGGCGCGCCATGTAGTCCGGCATCTGGCCGATCGCGAGGGCGTCGACGACGTGCGGCTCGAGCGGCGTGCCCGAGCTGACCTTCGTGACGCTCATGCTGCCGTTGAAGGGCTCGAGCTCGGTGAGCTTGTCGCCGGACGTGTCGCTCGAAAGCGCGAACTCGGCCTTCTGTGCTCCTACGATATCGACAACGTCACCGATCTGGAGCGCGGCGATCTGGTCGATGGGTGCGCCATAGACTTGAACGCCCGAGTACTCGCCGCCCTCGGGCTCCTGGACCCAGAAGTCGCCGGTCTTGGCGCCGAAAGCATCGATCGCGGTGACGACGACGCCCTTGAGCTGCAGCTCGACGCACGTCGTCGGATCGACGGGATCGCAGGCGGGCATCGTATCGCTCTGGATGTCCTGGATCTTGACGTCACTCGTGTTCTGCCCGTCGGGCGGCACGACGTCGTCACCGCCACCGCCGTTGTCACGGCAGGCTGCGAGACCGAGGAAGATGGCGAGCAGAGCGAAGTTACGCATGACGTCTCCCGAGGAAGTGAAGCGCGGATCGATACGCGCGGTGCGACGGCGTTATACCCAAAAGTGAATGCCCGCCATGCGGCGGGCATCACATTCTGCGTGACAGACTCTTGCTCGCGTTTGCAGCGCGCGGAGCGCACCGCAAGCGGGCGGCACGCGCGGCTAGGCCTGCGCGGCGGACGCGAGGCCGACGAGCTCGACGAGAGCCATCGGTGCCGCGTCGCCCCGGCGGACGCGCGTCTTGAGCACGCGCGTGTAGCCGCCCTTGCGGGTCGCGAAGTGCGGCGCGATCTCCGAGAACAGGCGCTTCAGGGCGTCGGGCGTCTTCACCGTCTGGCGGGCCATGCGGCGCGCGTGGAGGATCTTGGCGCGCTCGGCCGGCGTGGCCTTGTCACCCTTCGCGATGAGCGCGTGCACGGACGTGCCCCACGTGATGGTCTCGTCGGCGAACCTGCGCAGCTCCTTCGCCTTGGCCTCGGTGGTCTCGATGCGCCCGTAGGTGAGCAGCGAGGTCACGAGGTTGTTGAAGAGGGCGCTGCGATGCGCCGAGTTACGACCGAGCTTTCGTCCAGAGTTGCGATGACGCATGACACTACCTTCGGCTAATCAGTCAGGCCCGTTGATCAGGGCTTCTTGAGCGGGTTGGGGCCGGGCCAGTTGTCGAGCTTCATGCCCAGCTGGAGACCCATCTCGGCGAGAAGCTCCTTGATCTCCTTCAGCGACTTGCGGCCGAAGTTCTTCGTCTTGAGCATCTCGGACTCGGTCTTCTGGACGAGCTCGCCGATGTACTTGATGTTCGCGTTCTGCAGGCAGTTCGCGCTGCGGACCGAGAGCTCGAGCTCGTCGACGGTGCGCCAGAGGTTCTCGTTGAGCTTCTCGGCGGCCTCGTCCCGCGGGGCCTCGACCGGCTCC
>DAIRFU010000851.1:0-2738 GCA_036794935.1 Kofleriaceae bacterium
CTCGGCAACGAGGCGGGCCGCGTCGTCTATGACGGCGGTGCCCTCGTCGCGTCGGGCGGCGAGCTGCTCGTACGCGGCCGCCGGTTCTCGTTTCATGACGTCGAGCTCGCGACCGCGGTCGTCGATATCGACGGCAACCGGCGCGAGCAGGCCCGCCGCGGCAGTCACCGGCCGCGTCACGACGCCGAGCAGCAGGTCGTCGAGGTGCCGTTCGTGTGGCCGGCGCGCAAGCCCGAGCCGCTGCGGCCCGCCGAGCGCACGTGGGAGGACCGCGCGTCGCTGCGCGAGGAGGAGCTCGCGCGTTGCGTGGCGCTCGGCCTCTGGGACTACCTGCGCAAGTCGCGCGCGCAGGGCTACGTCGTGTCGCTCTCGGGCGGCGCCGACTCGGCCGCGTGCACGGTACTGGTCGCGCTCGCGGTCCAGCTCGCGTTCGCCGAGCTCGGTACCGGTGGCGTGCGCCAGCACCTGCCGTGGTGCAAGCGCCTGCTCGAGGCACTCGACCGCGGCGGCGGAGCGACGTCGGCCGTCGGTGCCCTGCTCGCGTGCGCGTACCAGCCGACGGAGAACTCGGGCCCGGTCACGCGGCGTGCCGCGGAGACCCTGGCGCGCGCGGTCGGTGCCGAGTTCCACGTCATCGACGTCGACCCGATGATGAAGGGTTACGTCGCGACGCTCGAGCAGGCGATCGGCCGCCCGCTGACGTGGGACGTCGACGACCTGACGCTGCAGAACATCCAGGCGCGCGTGCGCTCGCCGTCGATCTGGATGCTCGCGAACGTGCGCGGCGCGATCCTGCTCACGACCTCGAACCGCTCCGAGGCCGCGGTCGGCTATGCCACGATGGACGGCGATACGTCCGGCGGGCTCGCGCCGCTCGGTGGCATCGACAAGACGTTCTTGCGCGGCTGGCTGCGCTGGATGGAGAAGAACGGCATCGTCGGGACCCAGCCGGTCCCCGCGCTCGGCTCGATCAACTCGCAGCAGCCGACGGCCGAGCTGCGTCCGCCCGCGCAGGCGCAGACCGACGAGGCCGACCTGATGCCGTACGACTTCCTCGAGGCGGTCGAGGACTCGGCGATTCGAGACAAGCACACGCCGACCGAGGTGCTCCAGGAGCTGTTGCCGCGCTACCCCGAGCACACGGCCGAGCTACTCGCGACCTGGATCGAGCGCTTCTTCCGGCTCTGGTGCCAGAACCAGTGGAAGCGCGAGCGGATGGCGCCGAGCTTTCACCTCGACGATCGCAACGTCGATCCGCGCTCGTGGTGCCGGTTCCCGATCCTGTCCGGCGGCTTCGAGCGCGAGCTCGCGGAGATGCGCGCCTACGTGGCGATGGGGAAAGCCGAGCGATGAGCTTCTCGTACGAATACGCGCGGCCCGCGATCGCGGTGGACTGCGTCGTGTTCGGGCTCGAAGAACCCGCAACGGAGCGGGCTCCGAGCGCTCGCGGTGCCGACCTCAAGGTGCTGCTGATCCAGCGCAAGTTGCAGCCGTTCCAGCACAGCTGGGCGCTGCCGGGCGGCTTCGTTCACATCGACGAGACGCTCGACGAGGCGGCGCGCCGCGAGCTCGAGGAGGAGGCCGGCGTGACCGACGTGTTCCTCGAGCAGCTCTACACGTTCGGCGCGCTCGACCGCGATCCTCGCGAGCGGGTGGTCAGCGTCGCGTATTACGCGCTCGCCAAGCTGTCGGATCACCGGATCCGCGCCGCCACCGATGCGATGGGGGTGGGCTGGTTCGGCCTCGACGAGTTGCCCAGGCTCGCGTTCGACCACGTCGAGATCGTGGCGCGCGCCAAGGAGCGCCTGCGCGGCAAGGTGCGCTACGCACCGGTCGGCTTCGAGCTGCTGCCGCCGCGCTTCTCGCTGACCCAGCTGCAGCGTCTCTACGAGATCATCCTCGGCACCGCGCTCGACAAGCGGAACTTCCGCAAGAAGATCCTCGCGATGGATCTGCTCGTCGAGACCGACGAGGTCGAGACGGGCGTGCGTCATCGCGCGGCGCGGCTCTATCGCTTCGATCGCCGCAAGTACGAACGCCTGACGCGGCAGGGGTTCGAGTTCGCCATGTAACCGGAGGTACACTGACCCATGCGTGCGCTCGTCCTGGTCGATCTGCAATACGACTTCTGTCCCGGTGGCGCGCTGGCCGTCGCGCACGGCGACGAGACCATCCCGGTCGCGCGGCGGCTGATGCCTGCGTTCGATGTCGTCGTCGCCACGCAGGACTGGCACCCGGCGAATCACGGCAGCTTCGCGGTCAATCATCCCGGCCGCCAGCCGTACGAGCTCGCGGAGCTCGCCGGGTTACCGCAGGTGCTGTGGCCCGCACACTGCGTGCAGGGTACGCACGGTGCCGAGCTGCACGTGGACCTCGAGCGCGGGCGCCTCACCGAGGTGTTTCGCAAGGGCACGGATCCCGCGATCGACAGCTACTCGGGCTTCTTCGACAACGGGCACCGCAAGGCGACCGGGCTCGGGGATTGGCTGAAGGCGCGCGGCATCACCGAGCTGTACGTACTCGGCCTCGCGACCGACTACTGCGTGAAGTTCACGGCACTCGATGCGCGCCAGCTCGGGTTCGCCGTGAGCGTGGTCGCCGATGGCTGTCGCGGTGTCGAGCTGACGCCCGGCGACTCCGCGAAGGCGATCGCGGAGATGCGCGCAGCCGGCGCGACGATCGTGGACAGCAGCGCGATCCGCTGATCGGCTAGCCTCGCCGCGCACGGCGAGCGCCGG
>DAIRFU010000233.1:0-9951 GCA_036794935.1 Kofleriaceae bacterium
GCGCGACGTCACCGACCTCGACATTGATGCGGAACAGCGAGGGTACGGCGCGCACTGCCTTGGTCGCGGTCTTTGCTGCCCTCGGCTTCGCGGCAGGGCGCGGCGTGCGGCTCGGCTTCTTGCTCTTCCTGATCGGCATCTCTTTGTCTCCTTGCTCTCGCCTCATGCGGGCGGCTTGAAAAACCACGCGATCCAGTCGCGCGCGAGCGCGAGCTTCTTCTTGTCGAGTCGATAGATGCGGCCACGGCCTTGCTGTTCGTGGATGACGAGGCCGGCGGCCTCGAGCACCTGGAGGTGGCGCGTCGTGGTTGGCCACGCGTGCGCGAACATCGCGGCGATGTCGCCGGCGGCCATCGCGCCGCTCTTGAAGTTCAGCGTGTGCAGGATGCGCCGGCGCGCCGGGTGGGCGAGCGCGGTGAAGATCGCCTCGTACACGTCCGCGTCACGCCCATGCGCTGGCTTGCGGGCCACCCGGAATATTTAGCCGGTACGACAACTATTGTCCAGCAGCCTGTCGTGCGGCTACGCGGCGTCGGGTGGGCGAAGCGGGTCATTCGGTCGTCGCCTCGTCATCCGCGAGAGCCTGCTGCAACAGCGGTGCAGCAGCTGCAGTAGCCACCCTGGCGACGCACTCTCGCGTGGTTAGCGCGGCACGCTGTCTGCAATCGCCCGCGCGATGCACAAGTTTCTGCTGGTCACGTTTCTGGGTCTGGTCGCCACGCTCGGCGGCTGCGAGAAGGCGGGCGCCAAGTCGTCGGGCCCGCTCGCGGCCGAGGACCTGTCGCTGTTTCACGATCTGCCGGGCGGCAACGTCGCCCTCATCGGCGGCAACTACATGAAGATGCAAGACTTCATGCAGTCGTCCCTCGGCCAGCTCACGCAGCGGCTGATGGACAAGGCGACCAGCCACGCCGAGGGCTTCGCGAAGTGGATGAAGTGCTTCACCGAGATCAAGGACCTCCGCATCGCGGGTGGCGTCGCGCTTGCCAAGGGTGTCGAGGCGCGGCTCGTGTTCAAGGGCATGAGCGTCCAGCAGATCGACGCGTGTGCCAAGCGGGCCGGCTACGAGCGCACGCTCGATCCCGACGGCAAGTACATCGCCGTGAAGCTGCCCGGCGTCGGCAGCACGACGATGGAGGCGGGCTACCTGCAGTTGCCCGACGGCGCTCTCTACAGCCGGCAGCGGTTCGAGATCGCCCTGGTCCCGACCGTCGCGCCTGCCGCGCGTGGCGAGCTCGAGGCCGATGTCGCGGGTCTCGCGAAGGCGAGCGCGGCGGACGACAAGGCGCTCCTCGCGCTCGCGGCCAAGGTCGATCGCACCAAGACGATGTGGTTTACCGGTTCGGGCGCGAACACGCCGGCGGCGTCCAAGGTCGGCGACGTCTACGGATCGATCGACATCGACAGTGGCATCAAGCTCGACATCACGGTCGCGTTCAAGGATCAGGCGCTCGCGAAGCAGATCGAGGACGGGCTGGCGCAGGCGAGGAAGATGTCGGACCGCATGCCGGCCGAGGTGCGCTCGCTGCTCGATCATGTCGAGCTGCACCGCGATGGCGGGACGGTCCGCTTCGTCGCGAACGTCACCGACACGCAGCTCAAGGCGCTGACCCAGCTCTCTGGCGCGTTCTGATCCCGGACCCCGAGCGGTCGGGCATAATCGAGCGCATGGAGTGGAAGCTGCGCGCCGGATCGGTGCCGACCGCGCTCGCCCTCGCGCTCCTCTTCCACAGCTGCAATGCCGGCCACTTCGTCCAGCGCACCGCGCTGACGATGCCGTTGCACGAGCTCGGCCACGCGATCACGGCGTGGTGGTGCGGCTACGCCGCGATCCCGACGTTCTGGAAGACCCTGATCCCCGAGTCGCGCAGCCTGCTGATCTCGTTGCTCGTCGTCGGCCTCGAGGGGTTCGTGCTGTGGCGCGCGTGGGTCTCCCAGCGCATGCTGCTGTTCGCGGTCGGTCTCGTGCTCGCGATCCTGCAGTTCGTCGGTACCAGCAGCCACTCGCAGGACACCGTGATGACGGCGTTCACGTTCGGCGGTGACGCCGGCGCGATGGTCCTCGGTGCCGCGCTGATGCTCACGTTCTTCGTCGGCCCGGACTCGCGCCTGCGTGCGGGCGGCCTGCGCTTCGGGCTGCTCGCGATCGGTGCGGCCGCGCTCGTCGACACGTTCGCGACCTGGTGGGTCGCGCGCACGGATCCCGACGTCATCCCGTTCGGCGAGATCGAAGGCGTCGGCCAGTCGGATCCGTCGAAGCTCGTCGACGTGCACGGCTGGACCGTCGCGCAGGTCGTCGATCGGTACGTGGTCGTCGGTGTCGCGTGCCTCGCGGTCGTGCTCGCCGCCTGGCTGTGGGCGCTGCGCAAGGGGCCCGGCGCGGGCTCTACCAGCGATGACGCCTGATCGCGGGATCAGAGGAGGCGCGCGATCAGCCCCGCGTACGGTGACGCCGCGCCCAGGGTGCCGACGACCACGATCCGGCCCGCCGCATCGAGCGTGACGCCGTGGAGCTCGAGCGTCATGCCGCCCCCGGGGACCTCGACGACGCCTCCGGTGCCGAAGCCCGGATCGAGCGTGCCGTCCGCGAGCAAGCGCACCACGATCCCACGGCTCGCGGACATGCCGACCACGACGAGCTTGCCGTCCGGCTGTGCCACGACGTCCGTGAGGGTGTCGGCGATCCCGGCCAGGCGGACCTCGCCGGTATCGCCAAAGCTCGGGCGGGGTGTTCCGTCGGGGCCGAGTCGCACGACGAAGCCGTCGCCCTGATTCGAGCCGACCGCGACGACATCGCCGTCGCTGGCCACGATGCCGCGCGCGGAAGCGGCGCCGGAGCCGACCTCGAAGACGCCGGAGCTCGCGAACTCGGTGGCGCGCGTGCCCGTCATCTCGTCATACGCCGCGACCACGAAGAGCGACCCACCGGACGTGGCCGCCACGATGATGCGATCGCCGAGCACGGTGACGTCGTTGCACTGGTCCTGGCCGGCCGGCGCGAAGTCATCGGTGACGACGCCGCCGGTTCCCCAGCTCGTCATGAGCGCGCCGGAGAGATCGAAGCGGGCGAGCGCGATGTGAGAGTCGGCGCGGTCGTACCCGGCGATCCCGCACGCGACGACGCTCGCGCCGGCGACCGTCACGCGACTCGCGGTGTCCTCGAGACGCGCGTCGACGACGTCGTAGCGGACGTAGCCGCTCGCACCGAATGCCGGGTCCGGCGCGCCGGCCGCGTCGACGATGCCGACCGTGATGTCATCGTCGCTGCCTGCCGTGTCGCGGCCATCGCCGACGATCACGAGGCGGTTCGCGTCGAGCGGAGCGGCGCCGTAGCCGAAATCGTCCTTTGTCGGCCCGCTGTCGATGAGCCCGCCCGTACCGTACGCGGGATCGAGCTGGCCGGCCGCGGTGTAGCGGAGCAGCGCGATGGCCGAGTCGTCCGGGGGCAGCGCGTGCACGCCGACCGCGACATAACCGCCGGCGCTGGGCTCCACGGCAAACAGCTGGAGGTCGGGTGCGGTGATCGAGACGCCGCTCGTGCCGAAGCTCGGATCGAGCGTGCCGACGGCAGCGACGAATGGATTCGCATCGGGTGCGGGGTCGAACCCCAGGCGGCCACAGCCAACCAGTCCCAGGATGATGAAGCCAGCCGGGGACCGCACGCTGCCAGGATCGCACGTGGCGGGGGCGGGCACAACGGCCGCCGTGCGATCGCCGCGAGCCTATCTGTCCGAGAGGCGGACAGCGTGACGCGTCTCCTTGCATGGTACGGTCGCGTCCACCGGTTCGGCACGGTGTCCCTGATGAATCCTGTCGTCATTCGCGAGGCACGGTCGTGAGCCGGAGGCGGCGGCGCCGCGCGCGAGAGCGCGTGTGTCGGCTGGCCGGCGATCCGGGATCCGCCGGTGGCCCGTCGGTCGCGCCGCTGCGCTGTCCGACCTGCAACGCACCGGTGCCGCTCGGCGAGGGGCAGGGCGATGTCGCGACCTGCGTCGCATGCGGCACCGCGGTCCCACTGCCCGCTGGCTACCGCGCGCTGCGCGATGCCGATGGCCGTGGGCGCGCCGACCGCGCCGAGGCGGAGGCGCTCTATCGCCGCCTGGGCAGGCCGCCGTCCAAGCTGCTCGAGATCTGGACGACGGCCTTCGTGCTTGCCGCGGGCGCCGTCGCTGCGTTCGTGTACCTGCTCGTCGTGATCGGCGGCGCGTTCATCCTGCTCGCGGCCGTGCTCCTCGCGCTCGTGGCGCACGGCCTCGCCGATCCGCTCGGGATCGACTTCATCGATCGGTTCGGCGGCGGCACCACGTACGCGGTGTTCGCAGCCGGCACGATCGTCCTCGGCGTGCTGCCGACCTGGCTCGCGGGCCATCTGCAATCGTCGGGCGAGCTGCGGCTGACGCTGCAGGCGAACCTCGCGGCGAAGTCGCCCGAGCGGCCGGGCTTTCCGGCGACGTGCCGGCAGTGCGGCGCGGCGCTCGATGTCGGACCCGGTCAGCTCGGCGTTTGCTGCGCCTATTGCGGCAGCGACAACCTCGTCGCGTTGCCCGATGCGTGGGTCGCGCGCGCGGGAGAGCGCTTCGTGCACTTCCATCGCGACATCGTCGTCGCGGCGGCGCAGGCCGCAACGCTCCGCACCGAGGCGCTCGGTGACCTCAAGGTCATCGGTGTGGTCGGTGTCATCGCGATCGTGCTGATGGCGGGCCTCGGCCGGTTCTCGGTCTGGCTCGACCAGGCTCCCGCGATCTCCTACGCGGACAGCATGGGCCCGCCGCGCGTGCTGTTCACACCCGCCGATTCCAGCCGGCAGCCGGAGAGCACGTCCGCCAGCGCCTACGGAGACAGAGAGCTCGCGCTGCGCGATGGCGAGGTGCTCGAGCTCGTCGTCACCGGTGCGCCGTGCCCGTCGCTCACCGTCCGCAACATGACATCGTTCCCGCTGCTGCTGCGCGAAGACGTCGTGCCGTGGGGCGTCGCCGCGGATGGCTCGCGGGTCGCGCGCTACGTCGCGCCGTACACCGGACTGTTCGTGCTCGATCTCGCGATGGGCGATGCCGCCCACGACCCGCAGCTCCGGTGGCGGATCGCGCCGGCCGGACCGGTGCCGCGTCTGCCGGCGCCATCGTGCGAGTAGACCGAGGCCGAGCGAGACGAGTGCGGGCGTGGTGTACGGTCCGGCCATGTCGGTGCAGCTTCGCGCGGCCATTCCGGCGGATGCCTCCGAGATCGCGCGCGTGCACGTGCGAGCGTGGCAGGTCGGTTACCAGGGCCTGCTGCCCGATACCTACCTCGGCGATCTTCGCGCCGAGGATCGTGCCTCGCGCTACACGCTCGGTGTCGCGGACGCATCGACTCCGTCGACGATCGTCGCGGTCGAGGGTGCTGCCATCTGCGGTTTCGTGACCACCGGGCCCGCGCGCGAGGGTACCGAGGGTGCCGGTCACCTGATGGCGCTCTACGTCGATCCGGATCGATGGGGGCGCGGCATCGGTCGCGTCCTGATCGCGCGTGGCCGCGCCGAGCTGGTGGCGCGTGGCTACCGCGAGGCGGTGCTCTGGGTGCTGGCCGGCAACCAGCGTGCCGCTCGGTTCTACGACGCGGACGGCTGGGTCTTCGACGGGCAGGTCGGCGAGCGCGAGGTCTGGGGCATCCGGGTCACCGACCATCGTTATCGGCGATCGCTGTAGAGCTCCGAGGGATTCGGGCGTGGCTTGACCCCACCCACATGCGGCCCCATAGTGCAGGAGTTCTTTGACATGGGGGCGTACCGGATTCGACGAGGATGTAGATGCTCGGACTGCGCGTCGTGGCGCCCATGGCCACGTAAAAATGGGCAAACCTGCAACTGCGAACGATAACGCTGTTGCTCTCGCTGCCTAATCAAACAGGCAACGACGGTTCTCCTGGCTTCCGTCTGTAGCTAAGAGAAACCGACACAATCAGGCTGGACCTCCTGACCCGCTGACGCATGGAGGTCGAGATTTAGTCAGCTTGTTGTGCCCGCAGACCGGCCGCCGCCGGCGGGCACGAGACCTCAAATGGCGTGCCTACACACGTAGATGTCTGTTCGGACGCATTTTCGGACGCGGGTTCGACTCCCGCCGCCTCCACCATTCCCAGGTTCCTGTCGTGCACCCCCTGAGGGGCGCGACCGGCGCCGGCCGCGGCCCCACATTCGAGCAGTCGCGCGGCAGCTAACGTTACGCGATCACGTCCGTGTCACGGACGATCGTCCGCGCGACGGACGATAAGCGTGCCCAGGACGGATCTCTCCATCCGGCGACGCGTCGCTGATCCAGTCTGCCTCTGATTGCCGGTCTACAGAGCGACGATGGGCACGTTGGCGAAACGTCTCAGCCAGTAGGTCCCCACTGGAAACTCGGCTGGCAGGCCCTCGCGCCACGCAGCACGGGCCGTTTGATAGGCGCGCACGAACCCCTTTACCTGAATCAACGCCTCGACGCGCGACCACAAGTTCCGTGCGGCGACCCGCGGGCTCAGCACGCGACGCGGCTCGAACGAGTTCGGCGACCCCTTCCATGACTGTCGCAAGATCGCGCGGCGGCCAAGTACGCCGCGCGCCGAACGCATCCGTTCTTGCTTCGCGCGTTGCTCGAATTCGGTGACCAGCTGTTCCAGGCGACGAAGGAACGCACCAGCATCGCCGAGCTCGGCCGGGATCGACAGGCGTGCCTCTACTGTGGCCGGCATGGGTCCCTCGGCACGAAAGAAGTGCAGCGGTCGCGTCGCGCGCAGAAGCTTGCCCGCGATCAGAGCCCGGTAACCGTTGATGCCGGGCCAGTGATGCGCACGCTCGACCAGGTCATCCTTCACGGGGTTGGTCGCGACGTAGACCAGCTCCGCGAGTACGTCGTCAGGGTCGATTAATCGAACGACGCTGGTTTGGCCTGCTGCCCAGAAGTTCTCCCATCGCCCGCGCAGCGCATTCTGGCTCCGCGCGAGCAACTTGTGGAGGTGTTCGATGAACTCGGGGTACCTGCCGCTCCGATCATAGATGACCAGATGGTGGTGGTTCGACATCGCGCACATGAGGAGGACGTCGATCCCGAACCGCGTCGCGGCGTCCATGAGGCAATAGAGGTACGCGTTGTTGGTCTCTGCATCGGGCCGCAGCAGAAACTGCCGTTGCGTACAGCGTCGGGTGACGAGATAGAACGAGCCTGGGAGGACGGGGCGGGGCAGAGACACGCGTCGCGAGTATTCAAGTCTGCGGCCAAATCTCGGCGCAGGTCTTCTCGAGTATTTACGGCTCTACACGTCCACCCGGCGGTCACCGCGTCCGGTTGCCGGTCAAGTGAAGCCGAGCTTCGGACGCCGCAGCCCATCGCAACTCATCTCAACGAATCTTGGAATCGCTGCGAGACGCTCGATCCACATCTCAACTAACCTTGGAACGGCCGCGTACGAAGCTGCTCGAAGGGGAGCGCCGCCTGGCTGGGCGGAAGCCAGGGAAGCCACGCGGGAAGAAGAAGGGTAAGACGTGATCCCGATGAGCGATCCTGTTCGCATCCTCTATCGCCCGGTTGGCCCGAAGGAGCTGGCGCTCATCGTGGAGTCGGGTTACCGCGAGTTCCCGCCGCGTCTTCCCGAGCAGCCGATCTTCTACCCGGTAACTAACGAGGAGTACGCGCGGCATATCGCCGAGCAGTGGAACGTGAAGGAGAACGGCGGTGGCTACGTCACTCGGTTCGCCGTCCGCGAAGCGTTCATCGCGCTGTACCCGGTGCAGCAGGTCGGCGCTCGGATCCACACCGAGCATTGGATCCCAGCCGAAGAGCTGGCCGAGTTCAACCGCAACATCGTCGGCTGATCGAGGTGATCGCAGTCTTCGAACCGAGGAGCTGACGGTGCCTTGGCCCTCTCGCGACGACATATCCGACTGGATCGCGCGTGCCCTCGCCGAGCGCGACGATGCCGTGCGTGCGGAGTGGAACCGCATGCGCATCGAGCCAGAGAAGTGGAGCTGCAGCCCCTACGCGGATGACCGCGGCGGATTCTGGGCCGTCGCCGTCGATGGCGAACCGGTGCTCTGGTTCAACGACAATGAGGATGGGTTCAACTGGAGCCGGTACACGGCGCGCGGACGAATCGACGAGTACTGGTGCAACCAGACCGAGTTCGCTGAGATTCTCGAAGTGATCGCGCAGCGAATCAGCGCGTCCCGCCGCGCCGGCCTGCACGAGGAAGACAATCCCGCGGCAATCGCCGGTCCAGGAACGATCGAGTTCCGGCAGACCACATACTGGGATGTGCGTGCATCCGCGGGATCGGCGTATCGTATCCATTTTCGATACAAAGCGGAGTTCGCGTTCGATCACGTCGAGTATCCGAGTATCGAGCTGGAGGCTCAGCATCCGTTGCTCGTGCAGTACGAAGCGCCTTGGCGTTCGCTCTACGTCTTCGGCAAGCCCGAGAACCCGCTCGAGGTCGCCCAGGCGGTAGAGCGGGCGATTCAGGCAGAGTCCGTGTCGTGGCGAAGTCTGCGCAACTACGAGTGCAGCACCGATTCAGTGACGCGGTTGCTGCGCGCGGGACACGGCATGCTGATGCACGCGCCGGAGCCGATCTGCAACGTCGCGTCGCGCATTCTGGAACCGGCGGGCGTTCAATGTTCGATCCTCGGCGGTGCATCGGCTCGTCCTGGCAAGCGCGTCGTCGTGCTTGGCCGTAACTACGTCGTCGCGAGCGGCTTCGCGTTCGAGCACCTCGACCAACTAACCGCCGCTGGGAAGCTGCTCGAGCGCAAACCTCACGCCCCGGAACCCAAACCGAGCACGCCGAGCGCAAAGAAGAAAGGGACCACACGCCGATGAACCTCGATGCGCAGCGTGGATTGCGGCTCCTGAGCGAGATCGGTGCGTCGCCATGGCTCGTACGACATCACGAACTGGTGCTGGAGGCCGCGACACTGTTGTGCGACCTGGTCTTCCGAAGGCTCGACCTCAACTTCGATCGAGAGCAGGTCCTGACGGGGGCTGCTGTCCATGACGCGGGCAAGATCGTTCACCCCGAGGAGATGAGCGAGCCCGGCCACCAACACGAGCTCGCAGGACAGCGCCTCCTCATGGAGCATGGCGTCGAGCCCCGGCTGGCACGGTTCTGCGTGACCCATGCATCCTGGAACGCACCGAGGACTGCGATCGAGGACCTCCTCGTCGCTCTTGCAGACAAGCTTTGGAAGGGGAAGCGGGAGACCGAGCTCGAACAAGTCGTCGCCAACGCCATCGCCCGCGACACCAAGCGCGAAGCGTGGGAGGTCTTCGAAGCGCTGGATTCGATCTGCGAAGAGGTCGCCGCTGAAGGGCCCGCGCGCCTTGCGCGCTCGGTGGTTTGATCGATGCCACTCTGCCCACGCTCTGCCCGAGGCCAGCAGATCACCGCGGAGCCGGTCGGATCACCCGGGACGCCAAGCTCTTGATCATGCAGCAAGCGCTCGGTTCGTTTGACGTCCCGGGAGATTTCGACTCCCGCCGCCTCCACCATTCCCAGGTTCCTGTCGTGTACCCCTGAGGTCACGAGTCGGAGCGTCTCCGCGTCGACCGGCCGGAGTTCGTATAGATCGGCGTACTCGTCCCTCCAGTGCTCGAACGGGCACGAGTAGGCATGCCGCGTTCCCCGGAAGTTTGCGATGCCACGGCGTGAACCGTCGTAGAAGTCCGTCATGGTGAACACGCTCTCGAAGGGATTCTTGTCGTCGTCCGTCATGCTGCACTCTCACGGGACATGCGCGAGGCGCTCGGCGGCTGCGGACACGCTCTGAACTACGTTGTCCGCGTCGCAAGCATACAGATCGGCACCACTGAACGGGTTCAGCTCCAACAACCGTAGGTCCCCATCGGACTCGCATATGTCGAGCACGTAGACGATCTCCGGCGCCTCAATGTTGGAGGCAACCTGCTGGGCGAACGCCCACGGCTTCCCGGTGGGTTCGTC
>DAIRFU010000852.1:0-1885 GCA_036794935.1 Kofleriaceae bacterium
GGACTTCATCGACATCATCGTCAACGCGGGCGACGACCGCGACCCGCTCGGCGCGACGATCGGCCAGAGCCTGCCGAACTGGGGCCCGGTCGCGAACCAGGGCCGCGGCCGCACGGTCGCGATGGTCAACATCAACACCGATCCGGACAGCCGCGCGGCGCGCCAGGCGCAGGCCGAGAGCCTGCTCGACGCGGCGAGCGCGAAGCTGTACCCGGCGTCGACCGAGCCCGGCCTGCTCTCGACGATCCTGCACGAGGCCACGCACAACCTCGGCCCGGCCCACGAGTACAAGGTCCGTGGCAAGACCGATGACGATGCGTTCGGCGGTCCGATCGCATCGATGATGGAGGAGCTCAAGGCCCAGACCGGCGCGCTCTATCTGCTCGACTTCGTGCGCGGCAAGGGCCTCGTCGACGAGACGATGGCGCAGCAGGCCTTCGTCGATTCGATCATCTGGGCGTTCGGCCACATCTCGCAGGGCATGTACACCGCCGATCACAGCCGCAAGGCGTACGGCAACCTCGCCGCGATCCAGATCGGCTTCTTGATCGATCAGGGCGCGCTGACCTGGGACGCGAACGTGATGGCCGCGAACGGCACCGACAAGGGCGCGTTCACGATCCACGCCGACAAGCTGGTGCCCGCGGCGAACGAGCTGATGAAGCAGGTCGCCGGGATCAAGGCGCGTGGCGACAAGGCCGCGGCCGAGAAGCTGATCGCGCGCTACGTCGACGCCGAGACCGTGGTGCCGCACTCGCTGATCGCGGAGCGGTTCCTGCGCCACCCCAAGCCGAGCTTCGTGTATTCGGTCGTACGGTAACCACAGCAGGCGAGCTGCGGTTCACGCAAGGCGGCTTGCGTTCGCCCCGATACGTGTG
Organism: Kofleriaceae bacterium; assembly: GCA_036794935.1. Classification (GTDB taxonomy): domain Bacteria; phylum Myxococcota_A; class Polyangia; order Haliangiales; family Haliangiaceae; genus JABFXX01. The sequence goes on from DAIRFU010000852.1 coordinate 879, forward strand.
CTGGCATCTGCGATGGGGTGAGCACGTCGTTCAAGATACCGGACGACTTTCGCGCGTTCATGCGCGAGGTCGCCGCCAAGGTCGACTTCGGCGAGATCGGGACCGCCGTCGGCGACTACGCGCTCGAGCACGAGTGCGGGCGGGGCGGCCGGATCGAGCGCGGCCGCGACGTCTACCGCTTCACCTACCTGACGAAGGACGGCCACGGTCGCTACGAGATCGTGCTCCGCGAGCAGGAGATCCGCGACATCGCCGGCGGCCTGATCGACGAGGTCGACGCGCTGCCACTCGCCGAGGGCACGCGGACGTCCCGGGGCGAGGCGCTGCTCGTGTGGGGCGAGTACGACGACGACGCGCTGCGCGTGCGCACCAAGAGTGACCTCGCGATCGGACTCGACGCGCTGCACGCGCTCGGTGGCCAGGACCCGTGCGTGCTGCGGCTGTGGTCGACGAGCGACGACCAGGCAGTCGTCGTGTTCAACGGCCTCGAGTGCGCGATCTACGTCGTCCACTCCGAGGAGGGCTATGGCCGCTCGGTCGGTGATCCGACGCGGGAGGGCAGCTTCGAGCTGATCGATCACGATGTCGGCCCGATCGCGGTCGCGTGGGCCGACCTCGTGCCCTGGCGGGTGGCGCGGCCGGCGCTGATCAAGTTCGCCGAATCGGGCGCGCTCGGCGACGGGATCATCCTCGACGGTTCGATCCCGACCCAGCTGCTGTTCCTCGCCGACTTCGATCGCGCGGCCGAGCTCGCGACCCGCCGCGAGCCGACCGCGGATGCGGCACTGTCGAGCCTGCCGCACAAGGCACCGCACGGGGAGTGGGCGCGCCGGCTGGTCCGTGGCCTGCTCGAGATCCAGCTGATCGAGATCGACATGCAGATCCTCGAGGCGGTGATCGCGCGGATCGCGGTGCTGCTGATCCAGTACGGTGACGACGCGCTCGACACCGGCGAGGTCGCGGGCAAGCTCGCCAAGCAGATCGAGCGGGTGCGCGGCGTCGGTGCC
>DAIRFU010000852.1:1895-2735 GCA_036794935.1 Kofleriaceae bacterium
GACCGGTGGCGACCTCCAGATCGCCTTGCGCCGGACCCAGGATCCACCGACGCAGCCATCCGAGCTACCGTTCACGTGATGCGGTGGCTCCTCGCGGTGGCGGCGCTCGCGGCGTGCGGTGACAACCTGCCGGCGCGCGGCTCGTTCGAGCTCGTCGGTCACGCGGACCTCGGCGCGCGCGGCATGAATTCGGCGATCGCGATCGCCGGCGACGTCGCGTACATCGGCTCGCGGATCGACAACCAGCCGGTGCTGATCGTCGACATCGCGGATCCGGCGAACCCGGAGGTCGTCGGCGAGCTCGGCCTGCCCGACGAGGGGTTGCCGGCCATGTCGTCGCGCGAGCTTCGTGCGACCAGCGATCCGCCGATGCTGTTCGTGCTCAACCTGGTCTGCTCGCCGGCGCTGCACGGCTGTCAATCCGGCGGGGGCGAGGCCGAGAACATCAAGCAGTACGACATCTCCGATCCGCGCGCGCCCCGGCTCGTCGGCAGCCGCGTGATCAGGGGAGGCCCGCTGCGCTCGCGCAGCCCACACGAGTTCTTTCTCTGGCAGGACCCGGCCGACCGCGCGCGCGTCTTGCTCCACGTCAGCGCGCCCGGCGTGCCGTCGCTCGAGATCCTGGAGGCGAGCGATAGCGGGCCCGCGCTCGTGCTCGCGTTCGATCCGTATGCCGAGGGCGGCGTGCCGGGCGGCGGCGCGGACAACCTCTTGCACTCGGTCTCGGCGAGCGACGATGGGCGCACGCTGTACCTGTCGCATCAGACGGCCGGGCTCTTCGTCGCCGACGTTGGCAGCGTCGTCGATCGCGTCGATCCACCCGCGGTCGTGATGATCACG
>DAIRFU010000853.1:0-2733 GCA_036794935.1 Kofleriaceae bacterium
CACTGGATGTGGTGCACGCCCCGGATGGTCGGATCCTCGGGATGCGCGACCTGCCCGAACCGCTCTCGGAGTCGTTCGAGCGGGCGCCGATGCCGGGCTGGGCGCGGGCGGTCGCGGCCGGCGAGCTCGAACAGTTCCTCGTGGAGTGGGCGGCGGGCACGGCGAGCGAGGACGAGCTACTCCGGTTCGTCCGCGGCAGCCTGCGGGGTGGGCGCCGGCGCACCGGCCCGGCGGCGGCCGCGCATCGGCGCGGGGCTCGCGCCGCCACCGGTGGTCCCGGCGGCGCTGACGCCGAGGATCTCGTTGATCTTGGCCGCGAGCTGCGCGGCATCGGCGTTCTTGACCGGGATCGTGTAGATGCCCTCGTTGTCGCCCGGCACGTCGAGCGTCTTCGCGAGCGTGAGCATGTCGCGGACCTGGCTCGCGTAGTCGGTGATGAGGATGACGTTGCCCGCCGTCGTGACCAGGCCGGCCGGCGACTTGATCGAGTCGAGCGCCGCACGCAGCGTCTCGGTCTGCGCGTGCGTCGGCCGCAGCACGTAGCGAACGATCTGGTCCTGGTTCGCCGGCACGCCGCGCTTCATGATCGGCACGCTCTCGCTGCGCGCCGTCGCCGACTCGACGATCCGGTAGATGTTGCCCTTCGGTACGATGGTGAGCCCCATCGTCGAGAGTGCGGCGAGGAACACGTTGTACGCCTCGCGCGCGCTCATCTTGTTCGGCGCGATCACGGTGACCTTCTTGCCGGTCGACACGATGCGCGGGTCGAGCATGAAGTTCTTGCACGTGAATCCCATCACCCACGTGATGAGATCCTTGAGCTCGGTCTCCGGCTTGAACGTGACCGCGACCTGCCCGGTGCGCTTCTTACAGCTGTAGAGCGCGTCGTCCTGACCGGGCGCGGGCGTCGGCTCGTTGCCCGTCGGGGCGGGCTGCGCGAATACCGGCGCCGCGATGGCGACGAGGAGAACAATAGCTAGGCGTGTAGTCTTCATGATCACCGAATGGAGTACTTGAGCGTGAGCGGCTTGCCGCGACGCGTGACTTCGACCTCGAGCTGCGTCGCTTCGCGCAGCTTCGTGTAGACCTCGAGTGCCTTGTCGGCGGACGTCAGCTCGAAGCCGTTGATCGCCTGCAGCGTGTCGCCGTTCGACAGACCGAGCTTCGAGTACACCGAGCTCGGCCGGATCGCGTAGAGCTTGAAGCCATCCGGCTTGCCGTTCTTGACCGCCGGCACGACGCGCGCGCCTCTGGCGACCGCCATCGGATTCGCGAGCACCTTGTCGACGAGCGACTTGTCGATCTCGTACGTGTTGTCGCCGGTCTTCTTGATGCCGTTATCGATGGACGCCTGCATGTCGTCCTTGTCGCCGTCGTTACTCGGCTTCTCGACGACCGGAGCCGCGGCGACCACCGGGGGCGTCGCACCAGCGAGCACCAGCCGCTCGATGCGGCCGCTGTTCTCGAAGTCGATGTACTTGTAGTGGATCTCCTTGATCGCGCCGGTCGCGCCGGGGACCTGGTCGCCGACCGCGTAGGCGCCCTGCTGCTCGTTCGCGGTGTTGATGATGGTCGCGTACGAGTCCTCGGGCTTCGTGCTGACCATCGTCGCGAGCAGCACGACCGGCAGGCTCGTGGTCGAGATCTGCGACGGATCGGTGTTCACGGGGAGCACGTCCGGCGTGCACTCGGAGCAGAACATGTTGCGGGTCGCGAACGGGCCGCCGTCCTTGCTGCGCGTCTGCTTCGCCGGCTGCATCGGGGTCGGAATCGCGGCGACGCGCGGCGTCTGCGCCGAGTCACCCAGGAACTTCGCCTCGACGACGTGGCTCGTCGCCTTCGCTGCGAACACGGCGCAGATGCACACGGTGATCGCGCCGAGGACCCAGAAGTACCGCTTGATCAAGTCCTGCATTATTCCTTCGGCTCCTCGGTATCCGGATCCTCACCCGCCGCCGGCTCGTCCCCCGTCTGCTCGAGCCGCCGGTAAATCGTTCGGGTGGCTATGCCTAGCAGCTTGGCGGTCAGGCGCTTGTCTCCGCGGGTATGTCGCAGGGTCTCGTGGATGACGCGCATCTCGATCTCCGCGAGAGGCATGCCGATCGGGAACGTCAGCGACGTCGCCGAGGCCGTGCCAGGGGAGGCGTCGCGAATTTCCCTGGGCAGCGCGTCCTCGTCGATCAGCGTATGACCGGCGCGGGTCAGCACGACCGCCCGCTCGATCGCGTTCTCGAGCTCGCGCACGTTGCCCGGCCAGCCGTACTCGCACAGCCGCTCGATCGCCGCCGGCGAGCAGCCGCCGATCGCCTTGCCGTTCTTCTCGGCATAGACCTGCACGAAGTGCTGGGCCAGCAGCGGGATGTCGTCGCGGCGATCGCGCAGCGGCGGCACCGACACCGGGATCACGTTGAGCCGGTAGTACAGATCCTCGCGGAAGCGGCCCGCCTTGACCTCCTCCGCGAGGTTGACGTTCGTCGCCGCGACGATGCGGACGTCGATGCGCCGCGGCTTGCCGCCGCCGCCGAGCCGCTCGATCTCGCCCTCCTGGAGGACGCGCAGCAGCTTGACCTGGACGTGCCGGCTGATCTCGCCGATCTCGTCGAGGAACAGCGTGCCGCCGTTCGCCGCCTCGAAGCGTCCGTCGCGCGCGACCGCGGCGCCGGTGAACGCCCCCTTCTCGTAGCCGAACAGCTCGGCCTCGAGGATCGACTCGGGGATCGCGGCGCAGTTGAC
>DAIRFU010000234.1:0-9903 GCA_036794935.1 Kofleriaceae bacterium
GCTGATGTGCTCGACGACCGCCATGTTGTGGGCGATGAAGAGATAGGTCAGGCCCAGGTCTCGCTGGAGCGACCGCAAAAGATTGAGGACCTGTGCCTGGATGCTGACGTCGAGCGCGCTGACCGGCTCGTCGCAGACGAGCAGATCCGGTTCGAGGATCAGCGCTCGCGCGATGCCGATCCGCTGGCGCTGGCCGCCCGATAGCCGCGAGCCCGCCTCGCCGAGCTCGGTCTCGTAGCCCTGCGGCAGGTGCTTGATGAAGTCGTGCGCGTTCGCGGCGCGCGCGGCGGCCTCGATCTCCTCGGCGGTCGCGGTCAGCCGGCCATAGCGGATGTTGTCGGCGACGCTGCCCGACACCGCGAGCGCCTCCTGCAGCACGATCGCGATGCGCTGGCGCAAGCTGCGCAGCTGGTACTGATCGATCGGCAGGCCGTCGATCGTGATGCGGCCGCCGGTCGCGTCGTAGAACCGCACGATCAGGCTGGCGAGCGTCGACTTGCCGGCACCCGACGGCCCGACGAGCGCGATCAGCTCGCCCGGCCTGGCCGAGAAGCTGACCCGATCGAGGACGGGCTCGCCGTCGCCGTACGCGAACGTGACGTCCTCGAAGCACACCTCGCCGCGGATCGCGTCGGCCGGGATCGCGTTCGGTGCGTCGGTGTTCTCCGGGATGACGTCGAACGCGGCGTGAACCCGGCGGGCGCTCGCGAACGCCTGCTGGAGCGCGCCGGTCGTGCTCGCGATCGCCGACAGCGGGCCGTAGACATAGCCGAGGTAGGCGAGCACGAGCAGCAGCGTGCCGATCGTGATGCGGCCATCGAGCACGGCGAGCCCACCGAACAGCAGCACGAGCGACGAGCCGACGATCGTCAGCCCGCCCGTGACGATCGAGAAGATCGCGCCCTGATGGCCGACGCCGATCCAGGCCTCTGCGTTGTCGCGGGCGACCGCCGAGAACCGCGCCCGCTCGTGGTCCTCGCGCGCGTGGCTCTTGATCAGCCGGATCGCGGACATCGTCTCGTAGAGGCGCGATGACAGTCGCGAGTCGGTCTGGCGCGCGTGGTCCGCTCGCGGCGCCATGCGCCCGGCGTAGAACCGCAGCCAGAGATAGAGTGGCGGCACGATCGCGAGCGAGAGGATCGCGAGCCCGCCATCGATCGCGACGAGCACGCCGAACATGACGACGAGCGTGAGCGCGGAGAACACGACCGGCATCACGCCGCGCATCACGATCTGATCGACGCAGCGCGTGTCGCCCTCGAGGCGCTGGACCGCGTCGCCGGTCGGCATCGCCCCGTGGTGGCGCAGCGTCCAGGCCTGCATGTGGCCGAACAGCTCCTGGCGGAGGTCGCGGATCATGCCCTGGCCGACGCGCACCGAGAGCCGGCCGTGCCACATGACGACGAGCTCGTGGAGCAGCTGCAGGCCGAGCCCCGCACCGACGAACGCGATCAGCAGGTCGTGCCGATCGACGCCGACGAACCGCGCGACCCAGCCGGGCGGCGCCGCGCTGCCGAGCGCGTGATCGATGACGATCAACATCGCGAACGGCGTCAGGATGCGAAGCAGGATTTCAGCGAAGGAGAGGGAAGCGAGCACGGCGAACGCGCGGCGATACGGCCGCACGTATGACCACGCCCACCGAAATGGAGTTGGCGATGCAGACACCCGATGCGAAGGTGTAGCGGTGGCCGATCCGGAGGAAAGTACAATCGACTCCGAGTTACTCGTAGCTAGCCCAGATACGAGATGCTGATCGCGATAACTCCGCCAGCGGCGCCGAGTGCGCCGACCGCCGCGATCCAGCGGCGCCGGGTGGTGCGACGAAATGCCATCACGTTGACGAGGCAGAACAGGCCGAGGAACCCGAGGCTCGCGAGGCCGACGAGTGTCGCGAGGCCGACGGTGGCGGCGATCGCGATCGCGGCGGCGGCGATCACCGCGATCGCGCGTGCCGGCGCGCCGTGGCGATTCGTGTGGGCCCATGCGTGTGGGAGTAGCCGCTGCTCTGCGGCCGTGCGCGCGAGCCGTGCCGTCGAGAACAGCGTCGCGTTGATCGCGGTCAGCGCGGACAGGCACGCTGCCGCGGTCACGGCGATCAGCCCCGCGGTGCCTCCAGCGACGTGGCCGGCGAATGCGAGCGCCGTATCACGGTGCATGATGATCTGGTGACTGCCGACGAGTCCGACCGCACCGAGCGTGACCACCACGTAGGTGGCTGCGACGACGAGCACCGCGGCGGGTAGCGCCTGACGCATCACGCGCTGCGGCCGGTGCAGCTCGCGGAGGTCATAGGCGATCATCTCGAAGCCCTCGAACGCGACGAACGTCAGCGCGGCGCCCTCGAGCACGTCCGCGGCCGACTTGCTGTCGCCCAGGTGCGCGCTGTCGAGGTGGGGCAAGCCGGCGATCGCGAGCCAGGCCAGCACGCCGAACTGCAACCAGACGGCGACGATCTGGATCAGGATCGGGCTCTCCACCGCGCGGATGTTGACGAGCGCGAGTCCGCCGACGATCGCCACCTCGATCGCGACGATCACGATCGCGTGGACGCCGAGCGCGCTGCCGAGGTAGTGGCCGGCGCTGAACGTGTACACCGCGAGCGCGAGCACGTAGACCGCGACCAGCCACCAGCCGAGCACGCCCGCGAGCCGGCGCTGGCCCTCGCGCGCGAAGATCGTCACCGGCACGCCGTTCGCGCGCGTCGCCGCGGTGAGCTGGCCGTAGCTGTGCACCGTCGCGAGCGCGATCGCACCGCCGAGCACGATGCTCAGCCACGCGAGCCGGCCGGCGACGAGCACCAGCACGCCGGCGAGCACGTACATGCCGCCGCCCACCATGCCTCCGACGGCCATCGCCCACGCGCCATGGCGGCCGACCTTGCGCGCGCCATGGTCAGGCTGCGAGCTCACGAGCCCGCGAGTTGCAAATGATGCGCCGCGTGCATGTCTCGTGCATGTCCGTAGGGACGACGATGATCGATCTGGACTGGCTCACTCCCGCGCTCGCCATCGGAGGCTGCTTCGCGCCCGAGATCGCCGAGCTACTCGCCCGCGAGCACCGGATCAGTGGCGTCGTCGACCTGCGCGCCGAGGCATGCGACGACGAACCCGTGCTGCGGCGCCACGCCATCGAGCTGCTGCACCTGCCGACAGAGGATCACTGCGCGGTCGCACCCCGGATGCTGCACGCGGGCGTGGCGTTTGCCGCGCGCCACCTCGATGCGGGGAGCCGCGTGCTGATCCATTGCCAGCACGGGATCGGTCGCTCGGCGCTCCTCGCGCTGTGCGTGCTCGTCGACCGCGGCCACGCGCCGCTCGCCGCGCTCGAGCTCGCCAAGACCCGGCGCGCGAAGGTGTCGCCCAGTCCGGCGCAGTACGAGGCGTGGGCGGCCTGGCTGCGCGAGCGCGGGGCCGCCGTACCGAGCTTCGACGCGTTCGCGGCGATCGCGTACCGCCACCTGCGGAGCTAGCGATGCTCGTCTACGGCGACCATGTCCGCGAGCGCGACACCCGCACCCTGATCGGCGAGCTGGCCGCGACGCTCACCGGCGAGCACGACGCGATCGTCACCACGTTCATCGCCGCGAGCGAGCTCGCGCAAGGCATCGCCGATGCCGAGTACGCGGTGCGCGACGAGGACGCGCGCAGCCTGGCGACCGACACCGCGATGGCGCTGCTCGTCGCGCTCGCCCGCGCGATCGACGCATCCTGGGCGGGCTTGCCGCCGGCGCTGGACGCCGCCCGCGCGCAGCTCGCCGCGCTGGCCGCGCTGCCCTTGCCGCCGACGGTGCGCACCAAGCGCGCGGAGGGCCACGCGTACTATGCGGTCTACCCGGAGGCGTACCTCGCGGCCGCGCGGCGCTCGTCGACTCCGCCCGATCACGTGATCGGCATCCGCAGCATCGGCTGCGGGCTCGCGGCACTCGTTGCCGCGGCGACCGGCGCGCCGCTGCCGGCGACGGTGCGGCCTCACGGCGATCCGTTTCGCCGCTCCGTGCGGGTCGCGCCGGGGCTGGTCGCCGAGTGGCTCGACGATCCGCGCGCGACGTTCGCGATCGCCGACGAGGGGCCGGGCATCTCGGGCAGCTCGTTCGGCGCGATCGCCGATCTACTCGAGGACCACGGTGTCGCGGCCGATCGGCTGGTCTACTTCCCGAGTCACCCGGGCCTGCTCGGCGAGGCCGCATCGCCGCGCCATCGCGACCGCTGGGCGCGGGCGCGCCGCCATGTCGTCACCGCGGACGAGCTGCTGCGCGACCGGCTGGCGAGCTGGATCGAGGCGGTCGTCGGTACGCTCGTCGAGCCGCTCGTCGAGCTATCGGCGGGCGCGTGGCGCCGGCTCCGCTACGCGCGCGAGACAGAGTGGCCGCCGAGCTTCGTGCAGCAGGAGCGGCTCAAGGTTCTCGCCCACACGCGCACCGGCCGCTGGCTCGCGCGCTTCGTCGGGCTCGGCGCTGCCGGCGGCCACGCGCTCGACCTCGCGCGTGCGACCAGCGCGGCGGGGTTCACGCCGCAGGTCGCCGGCCTCCGGCACGGGTTCTTGATCGAGCGCTGGATCGATGGCGCGGCGGCGCTCGAGCCGGATGCGTTCGGTCGCGAGCGGTTGCTCGCACACCTCGCGCGCTACCTCGCGCTCCGCGCCACGCGTCGCGGCGAGCCCGGCGCCTCGTGCACCGAACTGATCGCCATGGTGCGCCGCAACGTCACACTCGGCGCTGGCGCACATGTCGCCGATCGCGTCGTCGGCGAGCTCGCCCCGATCGCGATGGAGCCCGTCGAGATCGACGGCAAGCTGCAGGCGTGGGAGTGGTTGGTCCAATCCGATGGCACGCTGATCAAGACCGACGCCTACGATCACCACGCCGCGCACGATCTGATCGGCTGCCAGGATATCGCGTGGGATGTCGCCGGGGCCGCGATCGAGCTCGGGCTTGGCCAGGCCGAGGAGCGCTGGCTCGCAGGTCAGGTCGGCGTCGATCTGCAGCGGCTGGCGTTCGTGCGTCCGTGCTATCTCGCGTTTCAGCTCGGCCGCGCCCGGCTCGCCGCCGACGCCAGCGATGCAGCGGAGGCCAGCCGGCTACGCGATGCGGCGGATCGCTACGCGCGCCTCGTCACTTCACGCTGCTGATCACGGCTCGACGCTCCGTCTTGCGGTGGCCGTTGCCCCGCCGCGCCGGCAGCCGCGATCGGTAGTACTCGATCGTCTCGCCGAGCCCACCGGCGAGCGACACGCGTGGCTCCCAGCCCAGGACGCGGCGCGCCTTCGAGATGTCAGGACGCCGGCGCGTCGGATCGTCGCTCGGCAGCGGATGGTGCTCGACCGCGGAGTGGGAGCCGGTGAGCTCGAGGATGGTGCCGGCGATCTCGCGGACCGTCATCTCCTGCGGCGTGCCGAGGTTGATCGGGCCCGGATCGTTCGCGGTGTCCATCATCGCGATCAGGCCGGAGATCAGGTCGCTCTGGTAACACAGCGAACGGGTCTGGCTGCCATCGCCGTAGATCGTGAGCGGCTGCTCGCGCAGCGCCTGGGTGATGAAGTTCGAGATCACGCGGCCGTCGTACTCGTTCATCCGCGGGCCGTACGTGTTGAAGATGCGCACGACGCGGACGTCGACGCCGTGCTGCTGCGCGAACGCGGCCGCCAGCGCCTCGCCGCAGCGCTTGCCCTCGTCATAGCAAGACCGCTTACCGATCGGATTGACGTGTCCCCAGTAGTCCTCGCGCTGCGGATGCATCTCCGGCTCGCCATAGATCTCGCTCGTCGATGTGACGAGGACGCGCGCTCCCGTCTGCTGCGCGAGCTCGAGCATGTTCATCGTACCGAGTACGCTGGTCTTCAGCGTGCGCACCGGATTGCGCTGATAGTGAGGAGGCGAAGCGGGGCAGGCGAGGTGGTAGATCTGGTCGACCTCGGTGTAGTAACGATCGACCACGTCATGACGGACCAGCTCGAACCGGCGCGCGTGTGGTCCTTCCGCGAGATGCGCGACGTTCTCCGCATGTCCCGTATAGAAGTTGTCCAGACAGATCACGTGATGACCCTCGTCGAGCAGGCGCTCGCACAGGTGTGATCCGAGAAAGCCAGCTCCGCCGGTTACGAGAATCCGTCGCATGCTCACGCATGCTGCAGAGAGTGATCCGGAGCCAGCAGGTAAGTACCTTGCGAGTTGAAGCGATCGCACGAGGTCGATTCGCGATCGAGCGCCTCGTTCCACGCGACCGCGTGTGCAGTTCGCGCGCACTCCAACCGAGAGGACGAATCGCGGGAACACGCACGATTCGAACGATCCGGCGTGCGCTAGCTGCTCACTCCAGACACAAACGCTAGCGGATTGCTCGGTGATCGCCCGGGCGCAGATCGTGCAGCTGCGCCGCCACCATGATTCGACGTGTGTTGATCACCGGTGGCGCGGGCTTCATCGGCTCGCATCTCGCGGACGAGCTGCTCGCGCGCGGCCATACAGTGCGAGCGCTCGACGCGCTGGTTCCGCAGGTCCACGGCGCGACCGCGCGGCGCCCGAGCTATCTCGCTCCCGAGGTGGACCTGATCGTCGGAGATGTCCGCGATCCGGCGACCGTCGCGCGCGCTCTCGACGGCGTCGATGTCGTCTATCACTTCGCGGCGCGCGTCGGCGTCGGTCAGAGCATGTACGAGGTCGCCGAGTACACGAGCGTCAACAACCTCGGCACCGCCGTGCTGCTCGAGGCGCTGATCGCGCGGCCGGTCAAGCGCCTGATCGTGGCGTCGAGCATGAGCATCTACGGCGAAGGTCTGTACCGCGATGACGGTGAGCAGGTCGTCACCGGTGCCCAGCGTACGCAGCAGCAGCTGTTGCGCGGTGAATGGGAGCCGCTCGGCGCCAACGGCCGTCCGCTCGTGCCCGTGCCGACGCCGGAATGGAAGCCGCCAACGCTCGCCTCGGTCTACGCGCTGTCGAAGTACGACCAGGAGCGGATGTGCCTGATGACCGGCGCGGCGTACAACATCCCGACCGTCGCGCTGCGGTTCTTCAACGTCTACGGCACGCGCCAGGCGCTATCGAACCCGTACACCGGCGTGCTCGCGATCTTCGCGGCGCGCTTCCTCAACAACAAGTCGCCGCTCGTCTTCGAGGACGGCCGCCAGCGCCGCGACTTCGTCCACGTCAAGGACGTCGCCGAAGCCTGCCGGCTCGCGCTCGAGGTCGAGGCCGCCGCCGGCGAGGTGTTCAACATCGGCAGCGGGCGGGACATCTCGATCCGCGAGGTCGCCGAGCGCATGGCGCACGTGCTCGGCAGAGACCTCGCACCCGAGATCACGGGCCAGTACCGCGTCGGTGATATCCGGCACTGCAGTGCGGACATCGGCCGCGCGCGGCGCCTGCTCGGCTACCGGCCGAGCATCGAGTTCGACAGCGGGCTCGCCGAGCTGGCGAGCTGGCTGTCCACACAGACCGCGACCGACCGCGTCGACACGATGCGCTCGGAGCTCGCGAGCAGGGGGCTGGCACTATGAACGGCAAGATCCTCGTCATCGGCGGTGCCGGCTTCATCGGCTGCAACCTCGCCGCGCACCTCGCCAGGAGCGGCCGCCAGGTCCGCGTCTACGACGATCTGTCGCGCCCCGGCGTCGATCGCAACCTCGCCTGGCTGCAGCGTACCTACGACGACCGGATCGACGCGCGAATCGCCGATGTCCGCGATCGCCCGCGGCTGCGCGAGGCGATGCAAGGCGTCGAGGCGGTCTTTCACTTCGCCGCCCAGGTCGCCGTCACGACCAGCATGGTCGAGCCGCTGCACGACTTCGACGTCAACGCGCGCGGCACGGTCGAGGTGCTCGAGGCGGTGCGCGCGAGCGGCACCAGGCCGGCGCTGGTGTTCACGTCGACGAACAAGGTCTACGGCTGTCTGCCCGACCTCGCGCTACGCGACGAGAACGCGCGCTGGCATCCCGTGGACGAGCACATCGGATCGCGCGGCATCGACGAGCGCAGGCCACTCGAGTTCCGCACACCGTACGGCTGCTCGAAGGGCTGCGCCGATCAGTACGTGCTCGACTACGCGCACAGCTACGGCATCCCGGCGACGGTGTTCCGCATGAGCTGCATCTACGGGCCGCACCAGTTCGGCACCGAGGATCAGGGCTGGGTCGCGCACTTCCTGATCCGCGCGCTCGAGGGCAAGCCGATCACGATCTACGGCGACGGCAAGCAGGTGCGCGACATCCTGTTCGTCGACGATCTCGTCGACGCCTTCATGCGCGCGTGGTCACGGATCGGCCTGTGCGCGGGCAAGGCGTTCAACATCGGCGGCGGTGTGACGAGCACGATCAGCCTGCGCGAGCTGCTCGGCATGATCGAGTCGCTGCGCGGCCACGTGCCCGAGGTCCGCTACGAGGGCTGGCGCCCCGGCGACCAGCGCTACTACGTCTCCGATACGTCGGCGTTCCAGACCGCCACCGGCTGGCTGCCACGCGTCGGTCCGCGGGCCGGCGTCGAGGCGCTCCACGGCTGGCTCTCCGAGCAGCGCGTGCCGGTCGCCGAGGAGGTGCGCCATGTCTGAGGTCCCGCGCACGATGCGGGCCGCGGTCATCACCGCACCCAGGACCTGCGAGCTGCGCGTGATCGATACGCCGGTGCCGGCCGCCGACCAGGTGCTCGTCCGGGTCGAGGGCTGCGGCGTGTGCGGATCGAGTCTGCCGAAGTGGGAGGGCCGGCCGTGGTTCACGTACCCCGGCGAGGCCGGCAACCCCGGTCACGAGGGCTGGGGGCGCGTCGTCGCGGCGGGGCCGGACGTGCGGACCGTCGCGCCGGGCGACCGCGTCGCGTTCCTCTCCGATCACGCGTTCGCGGAGTTCGACGTCGCGGCGGCCGGCTCGCTCGTCGTGTTGCCGCCGTCGCTCGACGGCCAGGACGTGCCGGGCGAGCCGCTCGGCTGCGTCATGAACATCTTCCGGCGTTCGGCGATCGCGCCCGGTCAGACCGTCGCGATCATCGGGCTCGGCTTCCTCGGCGCGCTGCTGACGCAAGTGGCGACACGTGCCGGAGCGCGGGTGATCGCGATCTCGCAACGCGCGTTTTCGCGAGAGCTGGCGCACCAGATGGGTGCGTGCGAAGCGATCGATCTCGATCGCGACGATGCCGCGATCGTCGGGCGCGTCGAGGAGCTGACCGGAGGTGTGGGCTGTGACTGCGTGATCGAGGTCATCGGGATGCAGCGCCCGCTCGATCTCGCCGCGAAGCTGTGCAAGGTCCGCGGGCGGCTCGTCATCGCCGGCTTCCATCAGGACGGTCCGCGGCAGGTCGACCTGTTCCTGTGGAACTGGCGCGGGCTCGACGTGATCAACGCGCACGAGCGCGAGCCCGCGGCCTACGTCGCCGGCATGGCGGCCGCGATCGACGGCATCGTCTCGGGGCGGCTGGACCCGGCGCCGCTGTACACGCACCGGATCCCGCTCGAGCGAGCCGGTGAAGCATTCGAGGCGCTACGCACCCGACCGGCGGGATTCGTCAAGGCGATGGTGACGCCGTGATGCCGCGGCTCGGCTTTCTCGGCGTCGGCTGGATCGGCCGCCATCGCATGGAGCAGATCGCGAAGCACACCGGTGCGCGCATCGTCGCGATCGCCGACCCGGATCCGGCGCGCCGCGAGGCGGCTCGCGCGATCGCCCCGGGGGCCGGCGAGTGCGATCACCTCGGTCAGCTGCTCGAGCACGAGCTCGATGGCATCGTGATCGCGACGCCGAGCGCGCTGCACGCGGAGCAGGCGATCGCGGCGCTCGACCGCGGGCTCGCCGTGTTCTGCCAGAAGCCGCTCGCGCGCACCGCGGCGGAGTCCGAGCGCGTCGTCGCCGCGGCGCGCCGGGCCGACCGGCTGCTCGGCGTCGACCTGTCGTATCGCTACACGAAGGCGATGCAGCAGG